>JAGRBY010000176.1 GCA_020433835.1 Anaerolineae bacterium
CGATCAGGAGTCGGTCGCCAACTGGCAGGCCATGCAAAAGTGGATCCACGACGGTGTGCCGGTCGCCGGCGAAGCGTTTCGGCAGTGGGTGAAAGAGTACATTCGGGGTAACGAGCTTATGAAAGGGGAGCACATGGTTAAAGGCCAGGCCGTTGACCTATCGAACATTCGGGCCAACTTCCTCAACGTGGTTGCCAAATACGACCACCTCGTGCCGCCCCATCAGTCGACCTCAGTGATGGATTTAATCAGCAGCGAGGATAAACGGCTCGATATTATTCCTGCCGGTCACGTTGGGTTGATGGCTGGGCGCAATGCACGTTATAAACTGTGGCCCAAACTTGCCTCTTGGTTGGATGAGAGATCGCAGTCTTAATCAATACCCTGATAGCGCAGCGCCAGCATTGTAATATCATCAGACTGAGGCGCGCCGGCGGAAAAGTCTGTAACGGCGTCTTGTAAGGCTTTGACCAGACCAGTCATATCTTTTTTGGCAAAGCGATTAAGAACAGTTGCCGCACCTTCAACCTCAAAGAAGTCTTGCTCCAGGTTTTCGGCTTCGGTAACGCCGTCGGTATAAAGTACCAGTGTGTCGCCTGGCTTAAGGGTGATTTCAGCCACATCGTAGACCATATTTTCACGCAGGCCCAACACCAGCGATCGCGGCACGTCCAGCAGTTCAAACGTGCCTCCACTGCGGGCAAAAAAGGGCCGGTTGTGGCCGCCGTTTACATAGGTTAGCCGCCCGGTGGTTACGTTGAGCAGCGCAACGAACATGCTGACAAACATGCAGTCTTCATTATTTTGGCACAACTGCCGATTGACCATCGGCAGTACCGCCCCAAAAGTAGCCTCATCAGAGATGCCCATCCGCAGCAGAGTGATGACCCTGACCATAAATAAAGCCGCCGGCATCCCTTTACCCGAAACATCGCCAATAGCAATATAGATGTTATCATTATCAAGGGCGAAGGCATCGAAGAAATCACCGCCGACCTCCTTGGCCGGCTCCATCGTAGCGAAGACATCCACCTGGGGATGGTTGGGGAAAAGAGGCATCTTTTTAGGTAAGATATTGGCCTGAATTTTACCGGCAGCTTCTAGCTCTTTTTGCAGGTGCTCATATCGCAACTGCTGCTCTAACGTTTGCAGCGTGACCTGATTGTGGTTCCGCATCCGGTTTGATAGCATCTTGAGCATATTGCGCACCGCGACCGGTTCTCGCATGAGCTTGTCCCAAAAAAGCTCCTCGGTGAGCACCAGCAGGTGACACGCCTCTTCGGCTATAACGTAAGCTGACGTGCGCCGCTCTTCGATAATCGACATCTCACCGATGCACTCACCCGGCTCGATAGAAAAACCGACGGTTGAGTCGGCCGTATCCAAGCAGACCTGCAGACGACCAGACACAACCAAATACAGCCAGTGATTTTCTTGCTTAGGCGCAATCAACACCTCGCCGGGAGCCAGCGTCCGAACCGGACACTCGGCCAGCAGACTTTCCACAAGCGAATGTGGAAGGTTTTTTAAGAGTTTGTGGTTGGCGAGCGCAATGTTATCAAGGGGACGGGTGGCGGCACCGATATTTTTTATAGTCACTTAGACTCTATTCCTCTGTAATCTACGCACTTCTATATACGCGACGGATCCCCTTCAGGTTTGGTCATGCTGAGAACCATTGTTAAGACGTTGTGTTGTTCAATACGCTGATAATAGCATTCATTTGTATAATTGCGAATCAAATGAATGCCTAACCCCCCTTCACTGGCTTCCTCTAACGAGCGGGGAAATGTAACTTCGGGCTGGTGAAGCGGGTTAAACGGCTTTGCCGAATCGCTGACTTCTATATGAAGGGTCTCGATTAGGTGTTTTAGACGAATTTTGATGGCACAATCGATGGCGTCATCATAGCCGTGTTGAATGATGTTGGTAACGGCTTCGGTTAAAACCAGTTCCAACTTAAAGGCATCCTCTTGGGAAAGATGGAGTTCACCGGTCAACATTTTGACCCAGGCACTCAGCTTAACCAACTCGGCCAGGCTGTTGCTTAGCGCTAAGGTGTAAATTGCCGGCTCTGCCTTGGGATCGCTTGACACAGACTCGGTCATTGCTTAAGCCCCGTGATTAATCCGTAACGGCCGCTTTTACATCGCCAATGGCCGACTCGATATCATCGTAAATCGGAATAATCTGGTCGATACCCGCCGAAACCAGAACATCTTTGACCATCGGCGTAGGCTTAAGCAAAACCATTTTGCCGCCCCGGCCCGTCAACGATTTGGCATTACTAACCAGAATACGCACACCATATGAGGCGATAAATTCAATCTGAGACATATCGACGATAACGCCGCCTTTTTTAGAAGCGGTTTGAATGGTAAACGGATCTTCTATGGTGCTAGTGCCTTGAATATCCATTCGACCGATGAGTGAAATCTGTTTAATATCATCTTCTAACAGAGCAACTTCGAATTTCATAATCCTCTCCTAATGTATGAGTGCGATAGTAAGCTCGCATTTGGGTATAATGGGTTTCAACGGTATCGGTGTGGAGTAATAATCATACGATACTCTCATTTTACTGTCAATACAAATTATGATATCGCGAAGTTCGTATCATTCCGGTTGTTTCGATCCTTTCTCGATAGTGTTACAATAGCTCTATCGATTAACCCTGATTATTCTATCCAAAAACCTTTTTGGTTCTGTTTGATGTGATATTCGTATGAACCGACATTCTGCTCGAATTCGTATTTTTCATCTGTCACCCGGCCGTACGGCGCTTGTGTTTAACCTCACCTGGCTGGCCGCGCTGGTGGCCGGCCTGTGGGCTATTGGTACCCTGTTTGTGCCTATTTTTAGCGCCTTTTTTACACCACTGGAAACCTGGCTGGTCGCGGTTGTAACGATGGTGTTGAGCGTGGCTTCGCTGGTTGGTCATTCTGCTGCGCATCAGGGTGCTGCTCGCATCACCGGCAGCACCCATTCAGGCGATGTACCACTTTATCCTGTGGGCGATGCCGCCCAAACCTGGCCGCCGGCTCCTACTGCCGGGCGTGAGGCCGTAGCTGCGCTGGCCGGTCCCTTTGCCAGCCTGGCTCTGGCTGGACTGGCCTACGGGGTCTGGAACGTGCAGTTCAACGGCTATATCAATACCGTTAGCCTGTTTTTGTTTCTCTTTAACGGTGGCGTGGCTGTTCTTAATTTGGCGCCCATCTTTCCGCTCGATGGCGGTCGGCTGGTACGTGCTATGGTCTGGGGGCTGTTGGCCCGACCGGCGCTGGCCGCTTGGCTAGAGCGCGTGGTGAGCCTGCTGGGTATTGTGCTGGTGGCCGGCTGGGGGCTTTTTTTGATCAGCCAACCCGTTCGCTTTAGCGGTTCCACCGGCGCGAGTACCTTACTGTTGGCCGGACTGCTGTTTGTTATGCTCATTGTCCACCCAATTCGGCCGTGGATCCGACCCACTCCGCCACGACCGTCACTCGGATCGCTGCTGTTTCTGCGAGCACCACTGACCGGGCTGATCATCGTGATGATGCTGGGCCTGACGCTGATGCTGGTGCCAACCAATAATGGCCTGGAAGCACCCGGTATTGCCACCTCGGTTGAGCCGATGGTTGAAGTGCCGGACGATTATCGCCAGCCGGTGCAAGGTAGCTTTTTGCTGACGACGGTGTTTTCTCAAACACCGATTTCCGTTGGCCAGTGGCTTATCGGCCAATTTAGCCCGGTGATCCGTTTGGTGCCGCCGGAGCGGATCGTGCCGCCCGACACCACCGTGCAGGAAGTGGCCTTGCGTAATTACCGCATGCTGGAAGACAGCGAACAGGCGGCGGCAGCGGTAGGCCTACGCCTGGCCGGTTATGATGCCCAGGTGCGCGGCTTGGGCGCACGCGTGCTCTCGGTGCTGCCCAATAGCCCCTCTTACGATATTCTTCAGCCTGGCGATGTAGTGGTGGGCGTCAACAGCCAACCGGTCGAGGCCGTAACTGACCTGACTTCCCAATTGGCCCGACAGCCGCTCGATGACCAGGTTGTGCTTCAGATTGAGCGCGATATGCTGCCGCTGACCGTGACCACCACCTTGATGCCCCCCGCCGAACCAGGCCAGCCCCCGCGCATCGGCATTGGCGTTGAGGATGTAGGCTTTGATATCAACCTGCCCTTTCCGGTCGAGATCATCCCTCAAAAGATTATCGGCGGCCCTTCGGCCGGACTAATGTTTACTCTGACCGTTTATAATATGGTCACCCCCACCGACCTAACCGGCGGCCGAACGATTGCCGGAACCGGCACCATCAGCCTGGACGGCACTGTTGGGCCAATCGGCGGTGTTCAGCAAAAGGTAGCCGGTGCCGAAATGGCCGGTGCCGAATATTTTCTCTCGCCACCCGAAAACTATGACGATGCTGCCGCCGTCGCCCGGCGTATCAAGGTCATTAAAGTCGCCACCGCCACCGAAGCCATCGATTTTTTGCGCAGCTTGGAGAAGTAGAAGGCTGCCCAATGGAATAGGCACAATTTTAGTTTTGATCGACGACGCCCTCGTAATACCTTTACAGTTATGGGATCGGCGTATATGTCGGCGTTCCCGTGGTAATTGGGCCAGGCGTAGGCGAAGCTGTATCGGTGGGGGTGGGAACAGAAACCGGTGTATCAGACGGGATGACTATAGGCGAAGCGGTCGCAGTTGGAGTCAAGGTTGGAGGAGGGATAGGCAGCGGTGTATCGGACGGGATGGTTGTAGGCGAAGGTGTGGGCAAGTAGGTCGCGGTTAGGGTAGGGATAGGAAAAGGGGTGTCGGTTGGAGTGGATGCAGGCAGTGGGGTTGCGGTTGTGGCTGGATCGGTTGGGGTCAGGGTAGGGATAGGAAGGGGTGTGCCGGTTAGGGTAGACACAGGTGGCACGGTTGGAGTTGGAGTAAAAACAGGCAGAGGTGTGTCGGTCGGGGTGGATACAGGCAAAAAGGTTGCGGTTGGGGTGGAAACAGGAGGTAGTGTATTGAACGCGACGGCCGTAGGTGAAGCGGTTGGCGTTACGGATGAAGTTGCCGAAGCTGGCGATGCAGTTGCAGTTAGGGCGAGAACAGAAAGCGGTGTGTCGGACGGCTTGAGCGTAGGCGAAGCAGTTGCAGTTAGGGTGGGAACAGAAACCGGTGTGTCGGTTGGCACCGGCGTGACGGTAATGCTAACCATCTTTACCAGCTCAGCCAAAACCCACCCATGCTCGGCGGTGATGTCCGGGGTCTGGATTTTGAACCAGTTATACTGACGCCCAACAATTGTGACTGCCGCCCCCCGTGGCATGCGTAACAATTCGGCACTGTTGATACCGGCCGATTCGCGGATGATGGCTTCATCAGCATTGACTTGACCGTATTGGGGCGGTGACAGAATTTCTAAAGTGGGCGTAGCAAAGATCACGCCTGACGAGGTCGGTGTTGCCGGGGAGGCCGGGAAGGCGCATGCGCTCATCAGGCAAACAGCCAGAAAAGCCAGGCTAGCGGAAAACGATTTTAGACTAAATTTCATATCACTTCTCCAATACAGCTAAACGGTTTTGGGCAATTGCCAACCGATCGGCTGGCAATAGAGATCCGGCTTCAACAAGAATCTGGTACTGCTCTCTGGCCAGGTTAAACTGGCCGGTCGACTCATAAATTTGGCCAAGATTTAATCGGGTTTCAACGCCGATACTCTCGTCCGCTTTCAGTGAAAGCAGGTGCTGGTTAATAGCTTCTTCAACAATGCCAAAATCAAAAAAAAGAATCTGGCCATAAATACTGCGAACATAGGCTTCATAAGGCCCCGGATTTTTGATAGCTTCTTCGAAAGCTTCTATCGACAGAGCCTTTTTATCGGGAAAATCTTTTACATCGGCGTAAGCATAGGCCTGCCCAAGGTCGGCATACAATCGCGGGGCATCGTAGGCCGGGTAGCGCAGCGCTTTTTTATACTGGTCGATGGCCTGCACATAGCTCTTTTGTTGAAAAAGATATCCGCCAAAGGCCCCATGCGCCCACGACGGATTTTGGCTAACGACGGTTAATTGCTGATAATTGAGATAAGCACCATCGGTAATACCTTGCTGCGCGTAGATCTGCGCTAAGAAAAAATAGGGAGTAGATAGGGTTGGAACCAAGGCAACGGCTTGCTTGTAGGCTTCGATGGCTGCTTCGGGGTCATCCTTCTTTTCGTACAACTGACCGAGATCCACCCAAATCCAGGCCTGCCGGATGGGATCACCGTCGGCTCGCTGCTGGGCTTGTTGATAGATCTCTTCCGCCTCGTCTAGCCGATCAAGCTGCACTAAAATCCGGCCTCGACTGAGATAGGCAATGAAGAAGTCGGGGTCGAGCGTATTAATGGCGCGATATTCATCCAGAGCCGCTTGAAAATCCTTTAATCTCTCAAACGCCAGGGCGCGGTCATAAATGGCTACGATGTCTTTCTCATGAGCCGTCATCGTGAGAACAGCTTCGAGCGCCTGCTGCCGCTTTACCATCTGGCCCAGAACCCGATAGTTATAGGCCTGCCCCAGGGCGATGGCCGGATCATCAGGATTAAACGTGGCAGCCTGATCGAACATGGCCTGCGATTGATCAAACGCGCCCAACTGCTGATAGCTCCGCCCCAGATAGTAATAAACCAGTCCCGGATCGGTTGCGTCTCTCGAATATTGGCTTTCTTTCAGGTGGTTCAAAGTCATTTCAAACTGGTCAACGGCATTTTGAAAATCGAACTTGAGATAGTAGAACAGACCCAGGCTAAAATTGGCCGCGGCTAGACTTTGTAAACTGGCTACATTTTTGATGGTCAGACTTTCGATGCTCTGAATGCCGACATTGGTTTGTAAGGGTCGCCGTACCAGTGGTAGCGTTTGCGGAATAGCGGGATTATCGGTTAACCCCGGCGTCTGGAGCACCTGGAAATGAATAATAGTTTCATCGCCCCGCTCAAGAATTTGTCCCCAGAGGACCAGTTTAGCTCCTATACGCTCGCCATCTGCCTGACCTTGCTCGATGGTATTAACCACACCGAGCCGGGCCAACTTGACATCTTTGAGCGCTGCCGGCGAGTTTCGAATAAATTCGTCCAACTGGCGATAGACAAGATCGGTGATTTCCTGTCCTCGGGCCGAAACCCGAAAGTTGGCCCCCGATCCAAACATCGCTACAGCAATGCCAAAATCTTGCTTGGCAAATCGAACCGGATAGACAATCGACGCTAGTTGCCAACCAAACAAGCCCAACCAGAACACCGTGCTAAATCCGCCGAGAGCAAGATAGAGCCGAACGGTCTTCTGGTGAACACGCGCCTCAAATAGCTTAAGCCAGCCGTAGACCATTGCCCCCAACAGTAAGACCAGTACCAAATAAACCCACCAGGGAATAAGAAATCGGTTCTTAAAAACAAAAAAGACAACGGCCAAGGGAATTTGTAGTAGAAGAACCACGCTCAGGTATAGGCGGTTCTGTTTGATAAATTGCCCCAGGTCTTGATAAATAATCTGGATTGATGGTGGATTGGTAACATAATGAACGAAAATATCGCCCACAGTGATGGAGCTGTTGTTGATATCGCTGAAATTCACGCCGCCAATATTAAGCGAACTGACTGATTTTGTGGCTTGACGTTCTTCGATGGTGACCAGCAGCGGTTTAAGCCGGCCCCATTCGATCTCGCTCAGGCGGCCGGCAGCGAGCTGCTCGGTCAAGTCGATGGCCGTCTGGTGGTCCTCAATTTCGCGGATGAGACTGGCCGGTGCATTGATACCATGCTTAACCTGCTGCTGCTTTAAAGTATGTAGACTCTGGTGGAGCCGTTGGAGGAGTAGTTTTGGATTGGTCATGAGAAATTATGATTTATGAAGGCTCAATTGATACTTTGCCGTATGTCGCCGCCATTGTCTGGGGTTTCTCCCCATTACTATAAGATACCCTGCTTAATTACGACTCAATTACCACTCAAAAACGTCAGCGTTTTTAACATTTTCCAACCCAATCCGGAGAGCAGCACAACCTGGATATATTTCTCAGAAATGGGGAAACGCCCTGATTAAAGTCGTGTTGTTAGAAAAATCGCTCTATAAGGCTCTGCTTTTGGGCTTCTTTTGAATTGTTTTTTAGATGACTGTTGGTCTAACTTTTTGATAGTGGTTAGCTGGCCGGAGTTGGGTGTGGCTAGGGGTGGCCGATTAAACTGGCGCAATCGTCTACGCTATCGGCTTAAATTTGACTCGTGTGTTACAATGTAGCCGTCTCAATACACGGGCATTATTCGGCACAACGCGATGAAATTCAGTCGGCTGTACCAAATAACCCTACTCAATTATCACCAAGGAGTACCATGTCAAACAGGAAGCAAACGACATCCGTTACCCCTCGTGCTTACCGTGACGTTATGGGGCTGTTTGCTACCGGCGTAACGGTAGTGGCTGCACAGGTTGAGGGGAAAATACACGGTATGACGGCCAACGCCATTACGTCAGTCTCGCTCGATCCGCTTTTGATTTTAGTCTGTGTGCAAAAAGATGCGGCGATAGCGAAAATTCTTCAAGAAACAAACGAATTTTCGATGAGCATTCTCAATGAAGATCAAGAACAGCTTTCCAACTTTTTTGCCGGTATTTGGCCCGAAGGTGCCGATCCGCCCCCATTTGGGTTCGAACCATGGCATAACGGTGGGCGCTTACAAGGCGCTATGGGGGCGTTAGCTTGCAAAATCGACAAATTCTTAGACGGGGGCGACCATTGGATTATCACCGCTTTGGTCATCGATCTGTATGCTGAAAATACACCGGCCAATCCGCTGCTGTATTATCGGGGCCAGTATCGTCGTTTTTTGGAGGGATAGGGTAGCGGGTACCACACCATGAAATCGTGGGGAGCGGGAAAGAACCCCGGTTTTTGTCGTAACCGTACTGTTTTTGCCCAATTTAACCCAAAAAACGCACCATGGCCGGTCTCCCGTTGAAAAAAACAGGGTTCTAACGTTAACTCTTTATGATTTCGCCGGGGAGGATGTTCTGGCTTGAATGACCAGCCCAATCACAAACAACCCCAGCCACACTATCACCCTGATGGGCGAAGACAGGTTCAGCGCCTCAATGATTAGTGAGGCTCCAATTGTGGCCGAGAGAACAATAAGCGCGTATTCAAACAGGGTTGAAAAGAGAATAGCGCCGATAATACCACCGACAATATAAATTAACCACTGCCACTGCGTTGGGTCAGTGGCGACGGTATCAAAGACTCCTACTGCGAAATATCCGCCCATCAAAAAGCCGGCAATGATAATAGCTATCTGCTGTAAGAAGAGCGCCACCACAACCCCAATGATGCCGGCCACAAGCCCTATGAGCAGCAGTGCCACACTCGATTCGATATTTAAGTAATTTAGCGCCAATCCCAATCCCGTCAAAAATCCCACAGCCCCAACTACCAACCAAAACAGACGACGACCGGCCACTAAAACAATAATTCCCATTAAAATATGAATACCCTGAATGACCGGAGCCGAAACTTGACCAGGTTCAAACATAATTGTGTCCTCTTTGCTGACATAACTTGTAAATAAATGGTAGTTTAGCCGGTGAAGATTGTCAAAGTGGTTTGAGAGTCATATGTTAAGACTGTCTTTCAAGTTCATTCAATCTTGTGTTATAATTACATGCCCAAATCATTAATAATGCGACCGGTTACACCAGAATAGAGAGGAGATTTCTATGCTTGAGCATTTTCCCCGCCCGCCCCAAGACAACGGACGTGGTGTTCACTGGAGCCCCAGCCAATATACCTGGGGTCAGGATAATTGGAGCTTTTGGAAAGAGCAGCTTCAGGCCATGAACATCAAATGGGTCAAACTGCTCGATGACGGCGGCGGATCGGCGATGGGGTTGGTAAAGCGACTGATCGATATTAAGATTATGCCGGTTGTCCGCTATTATCGCGAAGAACCTAACCCCGGCCGTATTACCATGCGCGAAGTTGAAACCTCAAGACGCTATGTTGAACTGGGAGCGGTCTATTTTGAAACCAACAACGAGCCGGATTTAGCCCTGGAGTGGAGGGATCGGAAACGCCCGCCCAACTGGCTTGAGATTGTAGTTGATAATTTTATCGCCGAAGCCGATATGCTGCGCCATGTAGGGGGCTACTTGCTCTTTCCGGCATTTGGTCCCGGCGGTCGGGGTAACCCTTTTAAGATGATTGTCGAGCGCGGGCGGCGTGATCTGCTTGACGGTAATTGCGCTCTGGCTATCCACAACTACGGCTTGGGCCGGCCCCTCGATTACCCCAATGACACCATCAACACCAAGGGCGTGCCGCTAACTTATGAAGAATGGGAAGGGCGCGGCGGCTTGTGGGCCTGGGAGATGGATTACAAAACCGTCAACGCTCACCGCCAGCGGCTGGCCAACCCCAACGCCAGTATTATGGAAGACTCGACCTGTTTTAGGGCCTTTGAATATTTCGATGCCCTTGTCAACGAAGCAGTGGGCCATTCCATCCCCATTTTTACCACTGAGGGCGGCTACAACGTCGGTCAGCGGGCCGGTACCACCTTTGGCGACGATCCGCGCTACCCCAAACCAACGCCCGAATGGACGGGCCGTTTAACGGACGATATGTTTCGCTATATGGAGGAGCAAGCGCCGGATTACTACTTTGCCTGTATGCCCTGGCTTATCGCTTGTCGGCGAATGGGTGTCTTCAGCGAGGGTTTTGAAAATCAAGGCCCCTGGTTTAGCCATCAATTTGATAAGCAATTTGGTTTGTACGGTGTCTTGCCAACCGTATCAAAACTCAACGCCCGGTCGGGGCGCATTCGCCAGGATGGGCCAGTCCCCCAGGGGATGCGCACCTTCTACACCGGCTCCGATCTCGCCGACCGCGATTTTGATGACCGCTTCAAATATCTAAAGCCGCAGGTACTGCTCAGTCCGGTGGCACAGCCGTCCCGCTCGCATTGGCGGTTGGTTGCTGCCCGCTGGGCCGATGAGCGTGAGGCACAAGGCCGTGCCTATATCTACGTCAAGGCACTGGATGAGGCCGGACAACCACTTGAAAATGTCACTTTTCAGGCCGATCGGGGTGATGCCATTGACAAAGCTCAAACCAAAGGCCCCATCGATAAGTATTGGGGTAATATCTTGATGACCGGCCTGCTCGGTACTTACAAAGTAAGTATGGCCCAAAATAACCTACCTTCCGATAAGTTGATTAACGTCGGTCTGGGCACTGAAATCGCGCCCCGCAACTTCGTGCCGACTTCGTTCTTTTTAACCTTTCAAAAGGTTGCCGAAGATACCATCATAACCCCCACACCCGAACCCGAACCGGTCCCTACGCCCATACCCCAGCCTGAGCCGGAACCCACCCCGACCCCCACGCCCGAACCCACGCCAACGCCTAAACCCGAGCCGGAACCCACGCCGCAGCCTGAGCCGGTTCCTACGCCGCAACCGCGCCCCGATCTACCGGAGCGTGAGCTTGATTCACGCCTGGATAAATTAACTCCGGTGGTTAAACTGGTTCCGGTGGCCGATCCTACTCAGGCCCACTGGCGTTTAATTCAGGTGCGTTGGGCCAATAAGCAAGAAGCTCAAAATAGGGGCTATATTTATTTGAAGGCGTTGAATGAAACAGGCCAACCGATTGAAGGCGCTGTCTTTCAGGCCGATCGGGGCGATGCCATTGATCGGGCACCCACAAAGGGGGCTATCGATCACTATTTGGGCAACTATATGATGACCGGCACCTTAGGCACATATCGGGTCAGTATGCATCAAGACAATCTGCCGTCCGATACCTTGATCAACGTGGGGTTAGGCGAACCGGGTGCGCCGGGCGACCGCACGGCTTTCTTCTTGGTATTTCAGAAAGTGCCCGGCCAGCCGCAGCCGGTGCTGGCCACCGCATCGGCACCGGTGGCCGCCGCCGCTCCGCCACCTGAGCCGGTAGACTCTTCGCCGGAATTGGAACCGCTGCTTGGTCCGCCCTCAATCGTCGGACTGCAGGCAATCGAGCCAACCGATCGGGTGAACAATGCCGAAAATA
>JAGRBY010000177.1 GCA_020433835.1 Anaerolineae bacterium
CTTTTATTTACATTGCTATGACCCGTCTCATGTTACGCAGGCTTGCTCCTAAATAACCTTTTAAAACAGTTTCTAAGAGCATCTGTAATTTGCTGAATTGCTCTAATAAATTTATGCTCACCGCTTGTTTGAATCGATATCAAGCAAAACCTTTGTCAGTTAAATTGTTTTATGGCCCATCAACACCACCCGAAAAACCAATTCTTCGCTTTTCTCAATCACCCACGTTTCCCGATAGCCCTCTTATTGCTGGCGTTGGCCGGTCATCTGCTTTACTTTACAGAACTACGCCATACCTTGCCGGGCAGTTTTGTCGATCAACCCTTCTGCGGGGTCGATGCTGTGGCGCACCACGAACGTGCTCTGGGCTTGTTATCGGGCCAATATCCGGGTGATGACCCATGGCTGTTTATTCCCCTTTATCCGGCCTTCTTGGCCCTACTGTACCGCAGTGTTGACGCCGGTTTTTATCTGCCGGTTATCATCCAATCGATCCTTAATTTGGTAACTTACGCTTCACTCTATGGCATCGGGACAAAACTTTTCTCGCGAACCGTAGGCGCACTCGCTTGTTTGGCGTTGGTGGCTTATGCGCCTTATACCTATTATGTGGCTTGCTTTGATCAGGCGCTGCTGACCGTACCTTTACTGACCCTGACCCTATTTTTGCTGCTCAAATTTCAGAGCCACGGTCAATTGCGCTGGTTAGCTGTGGCGGCTCTGACCACAGCACTTAGCAGTTTGAGCCGGCCGACGGTTTTAATTGCATTACCGGCCGTTACAGTGTGGCTGTTTCTATATCGTGCTTCATTACAGCAATTTTTCGTTCGCAGTGTCTGTTTTGTTGGGTTGGTGCTGCTTTTTATATCACCGATTACCTGGCACAATTATCAGACGACGGGCCTGTTTATTCTGCTTTCAAAGAATGGTGGAGTAAATATTTTCACCGGCAACAACCCCGATGCCACGGGTCTCGACTCGCTAGCGCACGCCCAATCCCAGCCGGCCGTATTACGCCATGTTGCATTACAGGATCGACGCCGCAGCGGCGAAACAACCTATATCAACGAAGTTCTAACCTATATCCGCCAACAGCCGGGCGATTGGCTAGAACTGACATTAACCAAAGTCAGGTTGTGGTTTGTTGAAGCCGACAAACCGTTGATCTCACCCTTTTTTCCACTGGCGATAGAAGACTCGTGGCTCCTGCGGCGACTGCCTATCGAATGGCAGGCGGCTGTTCTGGTTGCTTTACTGGGATTGCTGCTTGTTCCCAACCGTAACCGATCGGGAGCTGTGCTTATTTGGCTCATTTACGGCTTTTTCAGTCTGGCCACCATTCTCTTTTTTATCCAATTACGCTTTCGATTGCCTTTTGTGCCGATAGTGTTGTTATATTCAGCAGCGCTGACCGCCCAGGGGTATAGCTGGTTAAGGCGTAAATCAAAGTGTTTCTGGCTGGTTTTAGCGGCGCTGCTGACACTTTATCCGTGGCTACCCACATTGGGAATATTTATTTTTCTCTATGCCGGGTTAGCCCTGATACCGGCTTTCAAGATTGATGGCGATAAACGGTATCGATGGATTGCTGTCGCGCTATGGAGTTATCTTATTTTGGGTGTTTTCTGGAGCCAAACGCAAGCGGCTGCCGTCGATGTCTCGCAAACAATCGGCCACTACTTGGGGCCAAAATTAGTCGGCTCCGGCGTTCTGGGGCAAACGTTTGAAATGGATTGCAACAATTTTGATCATCTGGCGATAGAGCTAGGCGTGTTTGATCAACCGCATAGTCAACCCATTCAGCTAACGTTGGCTACCGATCCGGCCTCAAGCGAGACGCTCTTTTCAACGGAATTTGATGGCAATGCGATTTATGATCAGCAATGGCTCGATTTTTCCTTTGAGCCTATCCCCAATTCTCAAGGTCACAGCTACTTCTTTTTTATAAGTTCACCAAGCTCAACCCCTGAAGATAGTTTGACGGCGCGCGGCTATACCGATACACCCATCGACCAATACAAATCCGGGCAAGCGTACGCCGGAGAGCTGAACAATCTACAGCGTATCGAGGCCGATTTTGCTTTTGTAGCCACCTGCCGCCAATCGTTTGGGGAGAAACTGGTAGCGGGCATTGAGAGGATGGCTAGTGAGCAACTTTTTTGGATCAGTTGGGTTCCTTTTTACTGGGGAGTCTTAATCGTTCATGTGGGAATGCTGACCACGGCGGCGTTTTTATTAATAACCGAAGAAAAATCACGGCGAAATCGGTAAATATCTATTGCCTCAATCTAATCCACACAAAATATAAAAGCCATTGCGAAAAATCATATTGGGGCAGCGCTGCTCCACTTCGGCCAGAATAGCGGCTTCCAGGTTCGGCGGTTTGCGCCAGGATGAGATAATGCCGGGGTTGATGATGACCACATCACCCGACCGGGGCGGCATATTGACTCGACGCTCTAGCGGATAAAAGATACGGCCGGTTTGGGCCGCAATTTCGCCGTTATGATAGCCCAAAGCATAGAACACACGGGCATCAGGGCCAAGATCGTCGATAAAATCGATAACCTCCTCCTGTGCCTGGCTGGGGATAATCATACTGGGCATTTGGATATAATCGCTATAAATATGCTTCTGCCGCCAGAACTCAATCAGATCATCAGAAATCAGGGGCGATAGCGCTAAAGATTGGCTCCACAAATTAGCCAGTAGAAGAAGCAAGATAGCCAAGCTAAGCACAGCCGCTCGCCAATCTGACCATCGCGCTAACTGACCAACCGCCGAAGCCGCAACTATCGACAAAACCATAACCCCTAGCACCAACGATATCCAATTATAACGCGTTACCCCACCCGTCGAGCGCAAAACAAACCACACGTGGTGGATTAGCCAACCGAACCAGATAAGCGCGGTGAGGCCAAACTTGAGCGGATCGTTACGCCAGCGCCATAGTAAATAGCCGCCGCCAACCAGCATGATCAAAAGAGTCAATCCGGCTAAAATAAGGTTCGGTTGAGAAATTTCCGTGATGACTTTGAATTTATCCCAGGCAAATATCCAAAAAGATTGTTGCGCCTCGGTTGTGTCACGTCCATAGTCTTGAAAAAAATTGTAGCGATGGCTAATGTGGCCCAAATAAGCCTGCAAATTGACCAATCGAATGATAACAATCAGCTGCGTTAGCTCCCAAAACAGCGGAAAGAGGAGCGTGCCTAGCCCAAAGAAAAGCGCATCTTTAAACGTTGCCCTTTTTTGGTAAAGAAAAAACAGCCCCAACAAACCTAAAGCTGACAGCGCCAACGCAGCGATCAGCTTGCTGTACAAAGCCAGGCCGGCCATAACGCCGGCAGCCAAAAACCACCACTTCCGCCGATACGCTTGTCTCTGTTGAGCCACTAAAAAGAGCGCAAACGCGAGCATAAGGTAAGCCAGCGCCGCCATCTCGCCTAAGGTTTGAAATGTGAGATAAATCAGCAAATGAGGATAGCTATATAAAAACAGGTGTAAAAAGAGCGCCGTTAATAGGCCGTATACCTGCCATAACAGCACCGAGGCGACAACCAGGAAGATCAAAAAAAAGAGCAGCGAGCCGGCCCGGTATGTCCAAAAATTGAAACCGAAAATCTTAAATAGAATAGCCTGAGGAATGATGAGTGCAGGTCGATCTGAGCGAAAAAAGACGCGCCCTTCACTATCTTGAATATGAAAATCACCATCGGGATTGATACCAGCTGTGACGGTGGGATCGGCAAATGTAGCCACCATTGTGGTGTAGGTTCCTCGTTCGGCCAAAGAGCGGGCAATGCCTAACGACCAGCCGCTATCCTGAATAAGCCCCCCATTTTGGTTAACAAAAATCAAAATCCGGCTGAATTGAAGCACTATTACTACCAGCAAAATCAAGGCCTGGGCTTTTTTATTGGGGAAAAAATTTATCATCGCTACAGAATGCCTAAACCGTTTTTCATGAAAATAGTTAAATACCTCAAGGTTGAGACATATTATCCCGAATGGGACAAACCATATAAAAATCATTCTCAATAGCCGGATGAGGGCATTGTTGTTGGATCAGCTGTCGTAAATCTTGGCGCTGAACCGGATCTTTCCACGGCGAGATCAAGGATGGCCCAATCAGGACGATATCGTCCGGGTGTGGTTCGAGGTAAGGTTGCCGGTTGAGCGGCAGTTGCACTCGACCGGTTTGCGGCGAGATTTCGGCGGCCTTGTGCTGGCCCGGATAGTAGATGTGGGCCTCCGGTGGCATTTGGTCGATGTAGTTAACCACCTCAGTTTGCGCTTGACGGGGAATGATGATCCACGGCAGGCTGGCATCGTATTTGTTGTTGATCTGTTTCTCGTGCCAATAGGGGACGATGACATCAGGCAGGAAGAAACCCCAGACATGGGGTTGGATAACAAAGCCCCACAGCACGAACGTCAGTAAAACTGCTCCGGCGATGAGAGATGGGAGACCTGTCCTGAGCGAAGTCGAAGGGTTGGGAGATTGGGAGATTGGGAGACTGGAGACTGGAGACTGCTGCTCACTAACTGCTAACTGCTGACAGCTAACTGCTGACAGCTGACAGCTAACTGCTCTTCTCAACAAGGTGACGATGATAACGCATAGCAAGATCATCGCCAATACCAACCCAAACCAAAAGTGACGCGCCCAGCCGGTTTTGGCCAGACCGACAAACCAGGCCGTGTTGGCTAACCAGCCGAGCCACATTGGCATGAGAATATTCTGCCGCCACGGCTGTTGTCGCCACAGCCAGGCCAGGCCCAACCCGCCAAGAAAAATAGCAATGAACAGGATAGCCGTCACCCAACGAGCCGGATGGGCTACTTCGGACAGGATGAAGAACTTATCCCAAAAGAATTCAGCGCCGGAGTGAATCTGCAAGCCAACGCCGCTGCCGTCATCGAGAATAAAGGTCAGCCGCTGTTGAGCGTGGCGCAGATAGAGATCGAAGTTGGTCAAACGGGTCAAAACAACCAGATGCACGAACTCCCAGATGACAACCAGTGAGGCTGTCCCCACACCGAGCCACATCAATTCGCCCAAGCTGACCCTATTGGCCGGATAATTGACAGCGATGTTAGCGACTGAGCTTTCGGTACGGCTCAAATTCGTTGTTAGTTGTCGCTGTCGGATAAGTCCAAACAGCCATAACAAACCCGCCCACAGCAAAATACCGCTAATCGACCAAAGCGTAATCAGCTTGGCATTGAGCGCCAAACTGATTACCAGGCCGGCCAAAAAAAAGTAAAACGAGCGACGCTGTTGTCTAAGCGTCGCCGCAGCGAAGGCCAAATAGGCCCAGATGATATAGACCATGGCCGGAACTTCACCCATCGCTTCGTAGCTAAGAAAAATGGAGATATGCGGATAGAAGAAGAGATAGGCGTGAAACAGGATAATCGCCCATAGACCAGCCAATTCATACAACAAGTAGGCGGTTAGCAGCAGAAAAAAGGTAAAAAAGATCAGCGGGCCGGCTCGCAGCGCCCAAAAGCTCGAGCCAAACAGCTTGAGTACCACGGCATCGGGGATGATGCTGGCGGGGCCGATGCCGTTGCCGGTAAAAAACCAGACCCGGCCGTCAGGAGCCTGGATATCGAATTTTTGATCGACATTTATTCCGCCGGGCACGTTCGGATCGGCAATGGTGCTGACCAGGGTGGTGTAGGTTCCGGTTTCGGCCAGCGAGCGGGAAATCGACAGCATCCAGCCGCCGTCGTGCTCAATGCCGCCGTAGACGTTAATAAAGACAATAATGCGAATGACTTGATATCCGGTTAAACCAACGGTGATAAGTAGTGGCCAAAGATAACGGATGTTGAGCTTAGAGATCTTCATATATTTACAACAGACTTCAATTATTTTCGATAGGAACTAACTTTTGCTCAATCAGCCAGGTAGCAAGCGTTTCGCCGGCCACGCGATTGCCGGCTATATTCCAATGGCTGTTATTTGCCGACCAGTGCAGCGACTCGCCTGTAGACTGAATGTGCGCTACAAAATAAGGGTGCAAATCGACAACCGGAATGTTTTGTTCCGTCATCATTGTGATGAAAGTTTTATTGGGCAGGGTAGGGTCGGCCTGATCAAGAATTGGCTCACGAGCAATCATAGCTGCACGGCGATCAGGGTTAACATCCACATCGATGGCTTCGTTGACGGGCGAAATAAAAAAAGCCGTTTTGGCTCCAATTTTGTCAGCCTCATTGGCCAGTTGCCCGTAAATGCCAATTGTCAACTGATAAGCTTCGTTTAGTCTCGTGTCTTCCTGAGTAAAATCAAGCCAAGGAGAATAAAGATTAAGGCTGAAGGTTTCTTTCTCATACACTTGCAATAAACCGGCCGTAAGACGCTGGTATAGACGTGAATGATAATAAATGTAGTTTAAGGTCCTGGTTATCATTCTGCGCTGCGGTGTGCATTTCTGCCAATCCTGCGAAATACCCGGAGCAACAAACCAGGGGCGGGGGTCAAACTGCTCATCACATAGTGCAAAGTAGGGGGCAAAACAATGAACTCCCCCTTCAGGCCCCATTGTCATGACGTGATAAGGCAGCACATCGCTCAAATCATTACCGGGGAACCAACTAACCAATACCAGATCAGGATTATAATTTTTACCTTCGGTACGAAAATACATTAAGGCTTGTGGTGGCCCCCAAGCAAAAATCGCTCCATTAATCACCTCAAATCTCATATCATCCGATTTCTGGTTCAGAATATTTTCTAGAATTTGATGACTCGTTTCCGCTTCGGCTACTTCCGTCGCCGCCAGCATAGAGTCGCCAATCATCAAAATTCTAAAAACGTCGTCGTCCTTTTCCCAGGTGTGTTCGTTATCATGCATACCTTGAGAATTCAAAACAAACGGATGCTCGTAGCCGTGCCAATCGAGCATTAACGCGCCCTGAGCAACACCGCGCCAGCCAAGCGTTTGATCGCACTGGTGTATTCTAAATATATCCTTATCAAGGCCGTAAGGCGGACCTAAAAGCCGCGCTCCAAATTCAGCCAGTCCACAGGCAAAGACTATTCCGATAATAATAAGTAACAACTTACTTGCAATGCGCACAAATTTTGATTTTCGCATAAAACTAAGGCAATCGATAAATCCGAATTACCGGCCCCGGCTGATGGCGGGAGAGGACATCATTAGCCGGCCCGTAAACCTGATCGTGATAGAAAAAACCTTCGTAGCCAGGATCATACGGATCAAATAGAGCTACCAACTCAGCCTCGCTATCCAATCGCGCTAAATTTGTAGCCAAATTGTTCTGCCGGGCTTTATCGCGCAAAGGGCGGGCATAGTAAAAGCTACTGGCCACAATATACTGCACCCCCAAATCTCGATACTGCTGCGGATCAATTTCGGCGATGCCGCCATCGGGCACGGGGGCCAAATTGTAAGGGCCAACATCGAGGCCGGGCATCGCCAGCGGTGGCCCCCACGGCGGGCTTAATACCTCGGCGGCTAGAGAGCTGCCGGCCGGTATGTTCTGTCGAATCCACTCCAGCGCTTCTGTCCGTGTGTCGGTTTGGCTCAGCAGTTGGTCTGCTTTGAGCGCGGCGTAAGTTGACGGTAAGGTGAGCATCAGCGCTATAGCCGTTATTACAACGGGTGTTCGCAACAAACGTGAGCGAGAAACAAGCTTGAATTTTGTCGTTGTTAGCAGCCACGTTACGATAACGCGCATAGTCTCCCCGGCCAAAACAGTTAACGATGGCAGAAAAGGCGTGAGCCACCGGACAAAGTACATCTCTTGGCGCTGCATATACCAGAAACCGATTACAGAAAATGAAGCCAACAGAATATCAGCCCGACGCCGTCGCCAGAGGGCCAAACCCAGACCGGCAACAAATAAAAAGAAGATCGGCCAGCCAAAACCCCAGATCAATCCTTTTAGGTAAAAGATAGCCCCACCGGCCGGGTCCAAATCTAAGCCGTTGAAGCCGGTTTTGGCCGAGCGCAGATTTTCGCTAAAGTCGGCCCAAAATTCATCACGGGCCAGAAATGTATAGGGTGAAAAAATGAAATAGGTGACGATGGCAGCCAGCCCGGCAACAACTACCAGCCATATCCGACTTAATCGCTCAAACCAGGTGGTATAGGCGCGACTCAAAATATGCGCCAAACCAACGGCCACGACTAACAAACCCGCCGAATACTTGATTGCGGCAGAGCAACCTAAGGCCACACCTACGCCCAGATAATCACCCCAATGCCCCCGTTTGATAACGCGCAAACATATGTATAAGGTTACGGCTACACCAAGCGCTACGGGGGCATCACTTACAGCAAAATGGGCCTCACGTGCCGGTAGAAAGGCCAATCCAAAGATAATAGCCGCCGCCAATCCGCTTGTGCGTGAATAGGCCCGCCGTCCGATATGGTAAATGATTAGTGTGGTTAATACGCCCAAAATTACGCTTGTGTAACGGGCCAGAAAAAGTATACCGGTAATCCAGGGCTGCATTGGCTGACTCCAGCCATTATTGAGATCGAAAAAATCAGGAAACGCGTTAAACGCGCGGAGACCCAAATAGGTGAGGCTATAAACCAGACCAATGAAATAGGGATACAGCGTGGGATTGTAGTAGGCAATCGGCTCAAAATTGCCCGACACCACCCCCAGGCCAGGCAGGATATACTGTTGTTCATCGGGGTGGTAGGCAAAGGGTAAGCCAAACTTGATACCCCACACCCGTAATCCGAAGCTGCCCAAAACAATAAGTATGAGCAGTCCACGTTGTATTTTAGACATGTCTTCTAACGCATCTAATTGCTTGCTTACTTACCCGCTTTTCATTATCATTACACGCTGCCCTTCTTTCAAGGCAAGCTTCGAATGATAATCGACAATTTCTGATGCGACAAATTCTTACTTTACCCTGGTTTCGACACGTATTTTATGCCACGCTGATTGCGTTGGGCCTCATTTTGATACCGATCGCGCCGGTAGCGACGGTGGGGGGCCTGATACTCCTCATTTTCCTACCGGGCACACAACTAACGCGCCGGCTGGGGCTAGCACCGAACGGGTGGAACTTCAAAAACATTGCGCTCAGTACTGCTCTGGGGCTGGTGACCTCGCCGATTGTGATTTACTGGAGCAGTCTGCTTTTCGGCTTTAACCGCTGGACGGTAATCATTGTTTTCGTCGTGTACATTCTGGCAATGGCCGCCTGGATCAGTTACCGACCGCCGGAAACTACGGATGAAACCCTGCCTATCGGCCTTGATGGAGCCTCGCTGTGGACGCGCCTGGTGATTGTGCTGCTGATGGGGATTACGGCGGTGGGCGTTTACCTGGCCTATTTTGAGCTGGAAACGCCGCAGGGCTACTATCCGGTTCAAATGGAGGATTGGCAGAAGCATTATGGTGTAGCCTTTGCACTGCGCTATACCGGCGTACCACCGACCAGCATGTTCTTTTACGGCATGTTTCCCGATGAGCCGCTAATTTACTATTACTTCCTGCATCTCAACGGAGCCACGCTCGATTTGTTGCAAAGTGGCCCGCCGTTCCTGCACCAGACGTTTGTAACGGTCATCGTCCTGGCCTCGCTGAGTTTTAGCAGCGTCGTTTTTTTGCTGGCCCAACGACTCTTTCAACAGCGTACGGCCGCAGTGTGGTCGCTGGCCTTTGCCACTGTGATTGGCGGGTTGGATGTCATCCCCATCTTGCATCGCACCATCGAGAAATATCGAGACAACTTCCCTGATGGGCCAATCCCGCTCGGTGTCTATCTGCCGCGCGAGCATATTGATAATTGGGTGTCGGCGCTCTCGCTGCGGCTCAATACATTCTACGCCCATCACGTCTGGGTGCCGCAGCATCTAACCGCACTCACAATCGTGTGTCTGGGCTGTCTGATCTATCTTGAGGTCAAAGATCGCCGCAAACTGTTGATTATCCTCCCCGTACTTCTGTTCGCGCTACTGGGGCACAGCACCTGGATCGCGGTTATTGTCGCAGCCGCACTTTTTCTTTTTGCGTTGTGGCAGATTGGCTCAACCTATCGCGACCACGGGCTTAACAACGCCCGACAGCTCTTTTTCGGGTATGCCCTTATAGCAGTGGCTTTCATGGCTATAGCAGCACCGTTCATTGCCGGTTTAATCGGCCCGAACGCACCCAAATCGGGCATCGCCTTTGTCATCCCTACGCTCGACAGTTGGGCCATCCTGCGTCCCTTTCAGGCCACGTTTGGCAACGCTGTGTGGGCCAGAATTCTCGATCTGCCGCTGCACTTTTTCATCGAAATGGGAGCGCTCCTCGTTGCAGGGTTGGGGGGGCTGGTTTTGAACTTTCAGCGGTCAGCGGTCAGCCGTCAGCCGTCAGCCGTCAGCCGTCAGCAGTTAGCGGTCAGCGGTCAGCAGTTAGCAGTTAGCGGTCAGCGGTCAGCGGTCAGCTTTCAGCAGCAACCTGTAAATCATCAATCTCCAGTCTCCAATCTCCAATCTCCCAATCGCCCAATCCCCACCTCCCTACTCCCCTTCTTCACCATTCTCCTCACCCTCGGTTTCGTGATCGTTAGCTTTTTTGCCTCCGGGCGCGGATGGTCGGAGATTGGGTTGACGCTTAATAACGATTTGGGGTTACGGGCGTTGATGCCCGGCCAATTGGTGCTGGCCTTGTTCGCCGGATATTTTATGGTGCGACTCTTTGAGGCTTCGAGGGCACGGGCGATTAAAATGAGCGCAATTGGTGTGATGGTGGCGTTGATTGCCGTTGGAGTACTCAACCCGGCCTGGGAGTTTGTGGCGATGGATTTGGCCAAATACTGGAGCGAACCACAGTTAACGACCGAGGTTTACCAAACCCTGCGTGCCCTGCCCGAAGTAACCGTTCCCCAGGAGAAAGTGCTGCCGGTCGTACAGCATCGGCTGCATCGCAATGCCTCGCGGTTTCAGTTGTCGCTGGGGAGTCGGCCCATAGGGTTTTCGACCGGCGAGGCGGTGGTCTTTCATCCCGACGTCAGAGATATCGCGCTGGCCCACGAACTGAGTCAGCAAGCGTTCGATAACGGGCTGCCGGTTTGGAGTTACCAGATGTTCCAAAATCTGGGTGCGGATTACATCTTCGTTGGCCCCGCCGAGCGCGAAGCGATGCGCCATCCCGAAAAATATGCACACAAAACCTATTTCCAGCCGGTTTTCTCTCAAGGCGATTTCGAGATTTATCAGGTCAACCCACCCGCGTATTCACCGGATCAGCTTCAGGCCACGTTTGATCATGGCGCAATTGAATTTCTGGGCCAATTCACCGACCCGCAAGCGCAGTTTCCCGGCCAATCGAGCGACAGCGCCGGAGGTTACGGCTTCGTTACCGCCTGGCGGCTGGCCCATTCGACCGACAAAAACTATACGGTCTTTGTCCATCTGGTCGATGCTAAGGGCAATATCGTGGCTCAGGCCGATCATCAACTGTGGGCCTGGGATGTTAAGAGCGAAGGGCCAACCGCAACCTGGACGCCGCGGCTGGTTCATCTCGACATCACCGCTGTTCCCGAAACGGCACTCGCCGCCGGCTCTAGCCTGACTATCCGCCTTGGGCTATGGCTGCCCGATACCGGCGAACAGTTTGTGGCCGAGACACCGTCGCTGCCGGTCGATCCCAACGGGCGGTTAATTGTAGGGGATCTGGGATCGTTGATTTCGCCGTAAGGTCGTGGTAAGATATTACGTAGTCTTATTCGAGGATTACTTACATGAGTCCAAAGATCCTTGCTGAAGGTAGTTTAATCTTCTGGTTTCATAGTTACGATGCCCTTCACGAAGACCGAGCGAGTATACATGTCGGGAAAAGTTCACAGGATGACTTTAATGATGCAAAAATCTGGCTAGAACCAGAGATTGAGGTTGCTCGTTCGGGGCGCACATTGAGAACGCACGAGCTAAACCGTGCCCTTAAGATCATCAAACAAAATCGTGCATATTTATTAGAGGAATGGTATGGCTACACAGGCAGAGCAGGTTGAGGAAA
>JAGRBY010000178.1 GCA_020433835.1 Anaerolineae bacterium
CCGGCTGGATGCCCGATAAAGACATTCGGGCATGACCATGGCCTCCATTTCTATGACCTCCTTGAAATCCATATTGAGCCTTTATTTAATTGTCATTCCTAATCCGGCGGCACAACACCGATGGTCAAAATAATGTTGGCATACAACCTTTGTTCGGCGGTGGCCACTACCAGGGCGAGATCGGGGTCGTGGGCAAAGTCATAAAAGTCGTATCGCTGCATGGGCTGCAATTCAACGGTGAGCATCTGCCGAAAATCAGTATAGATATCCGGCTCGGTTCCATCATCAGTTAACATGACATGGGCTGCTTCGATAGGGATGACCGTCAAGATCGCCGCTAAGACATCCGTCACCGTCAAAACACCGGGGACTAAATTTAGATAAACGCGTTCGGCGTTGGGGTTAGCCCGGGTGACGAACGGATAATTGCCGTCAGCGATTAAGACTTTGCCTCCGTGACCCGAAGCGGCTAAAACCTGCAAGATAGTGGGATGTAATAAGTGTGTGGTTAGCATGTGTTGTTCTCCTGCTATACAGCCTCGATTTCGTCAGGC
This sequence comes from Anaerolineae bacterium, assembly GCA_020433835.1. Next base: position 555 of record JAGRBY010000178.1, read on the forward strand.
AAGGGTGGCAAAGGACTCTGCATCGACTTTTCTATAGCATCCAGCAGAACCGGATCAACCTCGATGTTTTTGGTTATAACCGCTTGACTGTCTAATTGTTTTTTCTCAAGTGCCTGCGTTGCTTCGATAATCCAGTTGACGGCCATATCGGTTGACACTGTGCCGGTATCGATGACCAGGTCAAAATGAGCCTCCACATCCCACTGCTTGTTGTAGAACATCTGGATGAATTTACGGCGGGCCTTATCGTCTTCTCGCACATGTTCCTCGGCTTGTTGGCGGTTGGTCAGCTCTTCTCTGGCCATCACCCGCTGTAACCTGGCCGGAAACGGGGCCTGGATGCGCACATTGAGGACATCGGCATAACCGCTCAAACTGGCAAATCCGCCCCGGCCCAAAATTACGGTGTTACCCCGGTAGGCTAACGCTTCCATCGTCTCATTTAACATCGAGACGATGAGAAGATTGGTCTGGCTGGTCAAATCCCAAAATCCCGGTGCCGAGGTGTAGAGATCATTGAATTTAGTCAGACCATATTGGCGAAATATGCCTTCAATGATTCGCTTATCGACAAAGTCATACCCTAACCGCTCGGCTATCTCCTGCCCAATTTTAACCCCTTCGCTCCCATATTCTCTGGAAATGGTAATCGTTGCCATCGTTACTCGCTCCTCATTAGATTATTCATGTCCCGCTGCCCACCGCATGTAACATGATGGTCTCTTCGCTAGCCTCGGCCCGAGACAGTTCCTTGGCAATGCGGCCTTCACGCATCACCATCACCCGATCACTCATCCCCAAAATTTCAGGCAGTTCGGATGAAATCATCATGATCGCTACCCCTTCAGCGGCTAAATCGGCCATAATCTGGTAAATCTCCGATTTGCTGCCGACATCGATGCCCCTGGTCGGTTCGTCCAGAATAAAGACGCGAACCCCCCGGCTCAACCAGCGAGCCAAAACCACCTTTTGCTGGTTGCCGCCGCTCATATTCACCACCAAAAAGTTGGGGCCGGGCGTTTTGATACTGAGTTGTCTGATATACTCTTTCACCAATTCAAGTTCTTTATTCAAGTTGATGACGTTTAACTGGGTCAATTGATCCAAGCCCGAGATGGTGGTGTTTTGGGTTACGGCCAGTTTGAGCAGGAGGCCCTGCCCTTTGCGATCTTCGGTAACCAGGGCCACGCCTTTACTGATCGCATCCCCCGGCGAACGAACTTTGTACGGTTGGTCATATAACTTCATTTCACCACCGGTGTAGGGATCGGCCCCAAAAATAACGCGGGCCAATTCGGTTCGACCGGAACCGGTGATACCGGAGAAACCAATGATTTCGCCGGCCTTCAGGTTGAAGGAAATATCGTGCAGAACGCCCTCGCGGGAAATGTTGTTGACCTCCAAAACAACATCGCCCAGTTTGGGTGTTCGTTTGGGGTAAACATCCTGCAAATCACGGCCAACCATCAGCTTAACCAGATCATCCATGGTTACCTCAGAGATGTCTCGGGTGGCGACATACCGTCCATCTTTGAGGACGGTAACCTCGTCGGCCAGTTCAAAAATCTCTTTCAAGCGATGGGAAATGTAGATAATCCCAATACCCCGCGCCTGGAGGGTGCGGACTACTTCAAACAGTTTTTCCAAATCTTTCTCGCCTAGCACAGCCGATGGCTCATCCATAATCAGGATGCGTGTTTTTCTATTCAGCGCTTTGGCTATTTCAACCAACTGTTGTTCAGCGACCGATAGATTTGAGGTCGACTCATCCATAGAGAAAGAAACGCCCAGGCTGTCGAGAATCTCCCGAGAGCGTTGTCTGACAGTGGCCCAGTCAACAACAAATCCTTTTTTGGGCAGATTCCCCAGAAAAATATTCTCTCCGACACTCAGATGCGGAGCCAGGTTGAACTCTTGATAGATAGTCGAAATCCCTAAATCTTGAGCATCTTGCGGGCTGTTGATGTTGGCCCGCTGCCCCTCCCAAAAGATTTCTCCTTCGTCCCTGATGTAGGCTCCCGACAGGATTTTAATCAAGGTCGATTTACCGGCTCCATTCTCGCCCAACAAGGCGTGAACCTGGCCTTCTCGAACAGTGAGACTGACCCCTTCCAGAGCCTTGACCCCAGGAAAGGATTTTCCGATACCTTTCATCTCAAGCAAAATTTTTCCAGATGATTGATTCATGTGATCGATTCCCCTCTGCCGCCTATTTCCCTCTATGGGTCAACTGGTCAATCGACACAGCCACAATCACCAGGATACCGGTGATCAGAACCTGGTAGATGGAAGCCACGCCCATCAACTGCAACCCGTTACGGAAGACGCCGACGATCAGCGCCCCAACCAGCGTACCCAGGATATTACCGCGCCCGCCAAAGAGGCTGGTTCCACCCAACACCACCGCTGTGATACTTTCCAGGTTTGAGTCTTGCCCGGCTTGTGGGTCACCCACACCGGTGCGAGCTACCAGCAGTAACCCGGCAATGGCGTAGGTCAACGTGGCGATAGTGTAGACCCCGATCAACAGTCGGGTGGTCGAGATACCGGCCAACCGGGCTGCCTCCGGGTTATCGCCGACGGCGTAAACGTACCGTCCGGCGGGAGTCGAGCGCAAAATAAACCAAGCGAGTAGGAACAGTAAAAACATCAGCACCGAACCATACGTAATGGCCGTGTTGCCGATGCGGAAGGTATTGCCGAAAAAGGTCATCAGCGGAGGCAGGCCGGTGATGGTTTGGGTGGTGTAGATGCGGGTCAACGCAAAGGCGATGTTAAGCGTACCCAGCGTAACAATGAAGGGCGGCAGCCGAATATAGGTTACTAAGGCCCCGTTGAGAACTCCAAAAGCCAGACAAACGGCAAACCCAATCAAAATAGCGACGATAGGGTTCAACCCATAGTCAACGGCCATACTGGTCATGATAATCGAGCCTAAGGCCATCACCGCGCCTACGGACAAGTCGATACCGGCTGTTAAGATAATCAGGGTCTGGCCGATGGCCAACGTACCAACGACCATCACTTGTTGAACAATAAGCGACATATTGGTCCCGGTTAAAAAGCGATCGGTTTGGGTCGAGAAGAAAATACAGGCTAGAATTAAAGCTGCAATGGGACCAATAATCGGCGAACCAAAAAGCACGTTCAGTAAACCAGAACGGCGTTTTGTCACTTTGCTAACAACAACGCTCATAAGATGTCTACTCCTATTAAGAAGACGGCGGCGAAGAGACTCCGCCGCCGTCGAATTTAATCAACGTTACTTATCGCCCCAGCAGTTTTCGAGACCGAACGTGGTATCTTCACTTTCGACGCCGTCAACGGCATTGTCGGTAATAAGTGTGACCCCGGTATCGGTGTAGCCGGAAGGAGCTTCGCCGGTTTTGGCATAAGTGACGACAGCTTCAACGCCTTGGGTCGCCATTTTGAGCGGATACTGCTGCGAAGTGGCCGCAATCTGGCCATCGGCCACACCCTGCGTGCCTACACAACCGCCGTCAACCGAAACGACCAGCACGTCATTTTCTCGACCGGCATTCTTGATAGCGGTGTAAGCGCCAAAGGCAGCCGGTTCGTTGATAGTGTAAACGACATTGATGTCCGGGTCTTTGGTTAGGCAGTTTTCCATCGCCGTCTGACCTTTGGCCTGGTCACCTTGGGTGTCCTGGCTACAAACCACTTCTGCGGAGTTGACCAGGTCATCGGCGGTGTCATCGACATCGGCCAGACCGGCTCCAGCCATAAAGCCGTTGTGGCGCAGGATGCCGACACTAATGCCTGGTGCCAGGTCAAGGGTGGCGATCTTCATCGGGGTGTCGCCCATCGCGGCTTTGGTGTACTCACCAATCAACAGACCGGCTTTGAAGTTGTCGGTTGCAAACAGGGCATCGGTGGCATCTTGGGGGTCGGTCGGTGTGTCCAGCGCAATGACCAGTACTCCGGCATCGCGAGCTTTCTGGATGGCCGGCACGATGGCTTTGGTATCGCTGGGGGTAATCAAAATGCCCTGCGCTCCAGCGTTGACCATATTTTCAATGGCCGTGACCTGAGCCGCGTTGTCACCATCGAAGGCACCGGCTGCCGTCAGCAAGGTCGCGCCCAGTTCATCGACTTTGGCTTGAGCGCCCTCTTTCATTTTGACAAAGAAAGGGTTCGTTTCCGTTTTGGTGATGAGGCCGACGATGATCTCTTGATCGCCGGCTGGGGCGGCTTCTTCAGCGGGGGCTTCTTCGGCAGCAGCTTCTTTAGACTCACCGGATGAACTTGTCTCCGGCGCAGGCTGCGAACCGCAGGCCGTTACTAGCAGGGCAATAAGCATCAGTAAAAATACAGCGTACAAAAATTTTCTTGACATTCCTCGTCACTCCTTTAGCTAAATATACGTCAGTGTAAAAGACTTCAATGTAAAAACGATATGACCTTCGATAACCATACAAAAAGATTTCGGCCTGCTACCATAAGCAGGCTCAGTGACACGCTAACCACAACGGAGCATGTAGAATACAATTTTGCAACATGTCGAGAATGATGGAATATAAACGATGACTAACAGTAGGTATGAGGTTATCGGAAGTATTTTAGGGGGCTATTCATACAATCATTTTTCACCTCCTCGTGAAAGATCAATATCAATTGTATGAAAAGTTATGAGGCACGACTATTGGCAAAATGCTTATTTTATGGAAAAAAGCACCTTATTTTTAGTTAAAAGTGCAGAGGTAGTGATCTTATAACCGGCTCACTTTTACCACACAAAACCTCTTGACAAAATTACAAGTGAGCCTTATACTTAGGCCAATAAGTTAAATCATTTTACAAAGTAGATTTCTGTGTGAACGCACCCCAAAAAGCGACCCGAAAACAGATAAAAACGCACAACGAGCGTCTCATTCTCAAAACCATCTACGATCAGGGCGAAACCAGTCGCGCCGATATTGCCCGCATCACCAAACTCACCCGACCGACCGTATCGACCATTGTGGCGGGCTTTATTGAAGATGGTCTTGTGCAAGAAGTAGGTTATGGACCATCGGTAGGCGGCAAACCACCGACACTATTAAAGCTCATTGCGGATGCGCGTCATCTCATTGGCATCGATCTGTCCGGCAGCGAATTTCGAGGCACAGTTATCAATCTACGGGGCGCAATACGGCAGCGGATTACACTTCCGGCTAAAGGTTGCACCGGGGATGACGCCCTCGCTTTGGTGTACCAGTTGATCGACAGCCTAATTCAGGCCACGGATATACCGCTGTTGGGCATCGGCATTGGTTCGCCGGGTATTGTCGACCCCAATCACGGTATTATCGAGCAGGCGGTCAACCTGGGCTGGCATCATCTGCCCTTGCGAGCGCTACTGAGCGACCGTTACAAAGTACCCGTCTACGTTGCCAACGACAGCCACGTCGCAGCCATGGCCGAGTACACCTTTGGCAGCAGTCAGGCCGACCAAAATTTAATCGTCATCAAAGTAGGTCGCGGCATTGGCGCGGGGCTTATTCTTAACGGTCAACTTTTTTATGGCGATGGCTTTGGTGCCGGAGAAATTGGACATATCACGGTCGTCGATGATAGCGAGCTTTGTACCTGCGGCAACCGAGGCTGCCTGGAAACGGTGTCGAGCAGCCGGGCCATTATTGAAAAAGCGGCGCATATCGCCCGAACGCATTCAGGCTCGACGCTCAGCGATTTGGTTGAGACATCTGATTTAACCATTGATGCCGTTCGGCAAGCTTTCGAGGCCGGTGATACCACGCTTCAGCCTGTTATCAGCGAAGCAGGGCGCTATCTGGGAGTAGCCGTCGCCGGATTGGTGGGGGCACTCAACGTCAATCACATTTTGATTGCCGGCAGTGTAGCCCGCTTCGGGGCGGCACTGCTAACACCGCTGAGGCAAGAAATAGATCGGCGCATTTTACCCGCTTTCGCCCAGAAGACTCGCATTCACCCTACCGACTTAGACGCCGATATCGTTGTGTTAGGTGCAGCAGCTCTATTATTGAACCACGAAGTTGGAGTTGTTTAACAAATAAACAGGACAGGCATGTGACCACCCATTCTCAGGCTACCCCAAAATGGCTTGTCGGCGTTGACGTTGGCGGCACAAAAATCAGTACCCTACTCGTTGATAACGATTTCAACGAGCGCGGCCAGCTAACCGTAGCCACCGATTTAACCAATCCCGATTACACGCTAACCGGCATTATCAGCGCTGTCGAAAAAACTTTGGCGCGCGGCGGCGTGCACCGCGATGAGGTTGCGGCTATCGGCCTGGGTGTTCCGGGTCAGGTCGATGACCAAAGCGGCACGGTGACCCTGGCCGCCAACCTGAATTGGTACGATTTTCCGGCCGGCGAACTGTTGTCCGGCGCTCTGGGTGTGCCTTGCTTTTTGGAAAATGATGTCCGCGTGGCCGCCTTAGAAGCCTATCGTCACCTGCGCCATGACGATATCACATCATTGGCTTATGTCAATATCGGCACCGGAGTCGCCGCCGGTTTAATTTTAGAAGGGCGACTGTACCGGGGCGCACACGGTATGGCCGGAGAGATCGGTCATATCATCATCGAACCCGACGGCCTGGCTTGCAAATGTGGCGCTCGGGGCTGCCTGGAAACGAGAGCCGCCGGACCGGCCATTGCCCGCGCCGGGCAGGAAGCAGCCCAACAGCAAACCGACTCACGGCTGGCCAACCATACCAAGGTCACTACCCAGCATGTGTACGAAGCAGCTCAGGCCGGCGATACTGCGGCTCTCTACCTGACGCGCCGGGTAGGCCGATATCTAGGCCAAGCGCTGCAAGCCCTGGTCATGAGCTACGACATCGAACGCATTATCTTGGGCGGCGGCGTAACCCGGGCCGGCGATGCTTTTTTGCAGCCGATTATCGAGTCTTGGACTCACTTACGGCAAAATTCGCCACTGGCTGAGGCTCTGCTGCAGCCTAATATGATCCATTTGGCCGATCCAAGCCGCAATATGGGAGCCTGGGGAGCCGCCGCTCTGGCTGAGCATCATATAAAACATCTATAATTTTTTTTACTTTACGCTTTGTAAATTTATTTAACTTACAAACGTCTTGGGCAAAAAAATAGGGGATTTCCCCTGTCATCCAAGCGATGACAGGCATCATATTTGTATCAATATTTAACAATCCAGGAGGATAACTGTGATAAAGAAGCATATTTGGTTGTTGGTTACACTCTTCACCCTTGTCGCTCTGACCTTGGCGGCCTGCGGTGGGGCTGCGACTCCCGCTCCGGCCGCTCCCAGCGAACCGGAAGACGAGCCGACGGTAGAAGAGCCGGTTGAAGCTGCCGCCACCGAAGAAACCGTTGCGGAAGAACCGACAGAAGCCGCCGAAAGTACGGCAGAGAGCGATACGACTACAGAAACCGGCACCGGCTCTTTTCTTGAGCGTGCTATGGCCGGCGAATTTGCCGGCACAGAAGTCAGCGTCAGCGGCCCGATGGTCGGCGAAGACGCGCTGAAGTTCGATCAGGCCGTAGTACCGTTTGAGGAAGCCACCGGCATTGATGTAAAATACGAAGGTACCAAAGAATTCGAGGCCAATATCTCGGTGCGCGTCGATGCTAACGACGCCCCCGACATCGCCGACTACCCGCAGCCGGGTCTGCTGGCCAACTTCGCCCGTGAGGGTAAAATCGTTGATGTCAGTAGCTTTATGGATATGGCCACCTTACAAAGCAATTACAACCAAAGCTGGCTCGATATGGCCACGATGGACGGCCCCGACGGCCCGCTGATGGCCGGCGTTTGGCATCGTGTCGCCGGTAAGAGCATCATTTGGTATCCTAAAGCCCAATTCGATGCCGCCGGCTATGAAGTGCCCCAAACCTGGGACGAACTGATGGCACTGACTCAAACCATTGCCGACGACGGCGACACCGCCTGGTGCATCGGCATCGAAAGTGGGGCGGCTACCGGCTGGGTCGCCACCGACTGGATCGAAAACATTATGCTGCGCACAACCTCGCTGGAAAATTACGATAAGTGGGTTGTCGGCGAACTGCCCTTTAATTCGCCCGAAGTGAAGCACGCCGCGGAAGTTATGTCCGACATCTGGCTAAATGAAGAATACGTGGATGGTGGAACCGCCGGTATCGTCGGCACCTTCATCGGTGATTCGCCGGTTGGCATGTTTACCGATCCGCCCCGCTGTTGGCTGCACGCCCAGGCCAGTTGGATTGTTGATTTCTTTGGCGAAGGGCTGGAACCCGGCGTTGATTACGATTTCTTCTACATGCCGCCCATCGACGAGCAGTACGGCAAACCCGTGCTCGTAGCCGGCGATATTATGGCCATGCACAACGACCGCCCCGAAGTACGCGCCTTAATGGAATATTTCTCCACCGGAGCCAGCGTCGAGTCGTGGGTCAAGGCCGGTGGAGCGATTTCCCCTCATTACGACTCCAGCCTGGATTGGTACTCCAACGACATCGACCGGGGCGTGGCCCAAATCATTTTGGAAGCTGACAGCGTTCGGTTTGATGCCTCCGACCTGATGCCGGGTGAAGTCGGTGCCGGTTCCTTTTGGAAAGGGATGACCGATTACATCAGCGGCGTCGCCGACCTCGATACTGCCTTGCAAGAAATTGATGACGGTTGGCCGAAGAGATAGGGTTAGTTAGTTTGTTAGTTTGTTTGACAGTTCGTTAGCAATACGTTCTACGTTCCACGGCTAAAGCGCGTGGAACGTAGAACGTAACTAACCTCTTTTAGAATCGAGCAACATCATATGTCCCAAGCGTTTATTCTCTTACCAACGCCGCGCCACATAACCATTCTAGAAGGTACAGCCACCCTGCCCACCGAGCGGCTTATCGCCCTCGACAGCAGCGATGCCCAGGCGCTTTTCTTCACCGCCCAACAAGTGCAACAGGCCTTGCATACCCACGCCGCCGTTGATTGGTCGATTGTCGCCGGAACGGGTCTCGCCACGGAGCAAATCGGGCTGCGGTTGAGTGTGGTGCCGGGCGCGATGCCCAATCCCCAAGGCTACCGTTTAATCATCACCGCCGAGAGCATATCCATCACCGCTGCTACGCCGACCGGCCTTTTTTACGGCAGCCAGACATTTATCCAAATTTTAAGCCAACAGCCGAACGCCCTACCCTGCCTGCGCATCGACGATTGGCCCGATTTCGCCCAGCGCGGCGTTATGCTCGATATCAGCCGCGACAAAGTCCCAACGATGGCAACGCTGTTCGATTTGATCGACCGGCTGGCAACCTGGAAAATCAACCAGCTTCAGCTCTACACCGAACACACCTTCGCCTACCGCAACCATCCTGAAGTGTGGGCCAACGCCTCGCCGATGACCGGGCAAGAGATTTTGGCCCTGGACGCCTACTGCCGAGAACGCTACATCGAACTGGTGCCAAACCAGAACACGTTTGGCCATATGCGCCGCTGGTTAACCCATCCACGCTATCGCCCACTGGCCGAATGCCCCGATGGTTGCGATACGGAGTGGGGCTATTTCGATGAGCCGTTTACCCTCTGTCCCGGCGACCCCGGCAGTATCGAACTACTGCGCACGCTTATGGATGAACTGCTGCCCCATTTCAGCAGCCGCCAATTCAACATCGGCGGCGATGAAACGGTTGACCTTGGCCAGGGGCGCAGCCGGGAAACTGTCGCCGAACGGGGCAAAGGGCGGGTTTATCTCGACTTCCTGCTCAAAATTTATCGCGAGGTCAAAGCACGTGGCCGGACAATGCAGTTTTGGGGCGATATTATTATGGCCTATCCCGAGTTGGTGCCGGAACTGCCCCGCGACAGCATCGTTATGGAGTGGGGCTACGAAGCCGACCATCCTTTCGATGAACACGGGGCCAAATTCGCCCAGGCCGGCCTGCCCTACTACGTTTGCCCCGGCACATCCGCCTGGAACACCATCGCCGGGCGAACGACGAATGCGCTGGGAAATCTGCGCTCGGCGGCAGTCAACGGCCTTAAGCATGGCGCGATTGGCTATCTTATCACCGATTGGGGCGACAACGGCCATTGGCAGCCGCTGCCGGTGAGTTATGTGGGCTTCGCTTACGGGGCGGCGTTGGCCTGGGCTGTCGAAGCCAACCGCAATCACGCTATCGACCGGCTCATCAGCCGCCACGCCTTCGAAGATAACACCGGCACGTTGGGACGCATCGCCGTCAATTTGGGCGACGCTTACCTACAGCCCGACCTTCTTATTCACAACAATTCGCTGCTTTTCAAGCTGCTGCAAGAAACACCGTCGGAAATTACGGCCCGAACAGAGCTGCGCGCCGAAAAACTGCGCGATACGCTGACCTATATCGATCAGGTGATGGGCGATCTCTCCCAGGCCCGCAGCACCCGACTCGACGCCGATTTACTCCAGCACGAGTTTCACTGGGCTGCCGCGATGCTCCGCCACGCCTGCCGCCGGGGATTGTGGGCAATGGACGACACTAACACCACGCTTCGTCACGCCTTGGCGCAAGAAGCAGACGATTTACGGACCGAACATCGTTTCATCTGGCTGGCTCGCAATCGCAGCGGCGGTTTAGCCGACAGTCAGGCCCATTTGGAAAAAATGAGACGTGATTATTAAGAATGTTGGCTCAACCATCTCAGTTAGCCCACGGCGGCAGGCCATTATCGAAATTGTAGTAGAAGGTTTGCAACGGCAGACGGAAGTCGATGACGTCTGTGCCGACGGAGGCAGTTGACTCGCCGTTGATGAGAACGCGGGCGATGAAGTCGGCGATGGTTGCCATATCGGCTTCACGCAGGCCCAGGCGTGTAATCTCGATGGTGCCGATGCGCAGGCCGCTGGGGCGATCCCAATCTTCGGGGCCATCGCCGGGGATGAGGTTTTTGTTGGTGATGATGTTGGCCTCGGCCAGCCGGTGCGCGACATCAAGCCCACCGCCGTAGGGCTTGACGTTGGCAATGACCTGGTGGGTCTGGCTGTAGCCCCGGTCGGCACCCAGCATCGTAATGCCCCGCTCGTCCAGGGCACGGCCTAACGCCTGCGAATTTTTGACGATTTGGGCCATGTAGCGCTGCCCATATTCGATCATCTCGGCGGCGGAGACGGCCAGCGCGGCCACGCGGTTAACTTGGTGGGTGGCGACCAACACCGGGAAGATGGCCTCGGTCAGCGGCTTCGTTAGCTGGGGGTCGTTCCACATCATCATGCCGCTCTGAGGGCCGCTGAAGGTCTTGCCGGCCGAGCCGGTTAAAATTACCGCCCCCTCGTTTAGCGGGTCTTGAAATTGCCCCCCCGCAATCAACCCGGCCTGGTGCGCCCCATCGAAAACAAACTGACCACCCCACTCGGCGATGACGTCGCTCATCTGGCGTACCGGCAAGGGGAAGAGCGTCATCGACATACCCATGACGACCAATTTCGGCTGCACCCGGCGAGCC
>JAGRBY010000179.1 GCA_020433835.1 Anaerolineae bacterium
GGCTACCTGGACACCGACCTTAACGTCCACACCCGCTCCCACCAAAACCCCAACCGAAACCCGGACGGTTACACCGACGCGTACGCCGTCGCCATCAAATACCCCCACCTTTACCCCCACTTTCACCCCGGAACCACCCACCCCAACACCGTTACCGACGTCTACCCCCACGCCACTGCCCTATGTGGTGGCTTCGCATTCGGGTACTAACAACTGTGCCGATATGGCCCTTCAAGGGGTTGTTACCAACAGCGATGGTCTACCGGCACGCGGGGTACAAATTCAATACGGCGAAGCGGGGGTCGACAACAGCCGCTTTGTCACCTCAACCGATGCCAATGGTCGCTATACGGCGCTGCTGCTGCGCGGCACCAGTCGACCTGCCGCGCTTGAAACGCACACCTGGTACAGCTACGTTTTGGAAAACGGGCAGCAGGCCAGCCGCACCTTTACCTTCGCCACTGACCCACTATACGCCGATAATCCCAGCTACTGTTACGATACCGATGATGACGATAGCGATGATGATGACAACAGTGATGATGACAATAGCGACGACGATGACGATAGCGATGATGACAGTAACTCATCAAACAACGATGATCTTCCGCCGGGTTGTACGCTCGATCCGTGTAAAAGTAGTAACTCTATTCAGGTAAAAGGTATTAACTGGCAGCGCCGGAGTGATATTCCGTTTTAATGTTATGAGTAAAGCGGGCGCGTATCATCTGCTTTATAGCGTGCCGCTATATGCGGGAAACTCACTATGAGATCTTCGGGACGCGGAATATCGAAAGCATAACCATCTAGCTCGACCCCAACCTCATCGACAAGTTTTTCTACCGTCGCCCCGTTCCGCCGTGAAAGGCCGACAATGGGCAAGTTGGGAAAATCTTCAACAACAATCGGTAATAGGCTGCGCATAAAGCTATTCAGGCCATCGAGATCAATAAGCAGAAAATCCCAGAACTTCTCAGAGAAAGCCAGCCCATCTCGGACAGGATCGACGATTCGTACATTCAACCCATCCGCTTTGAACTGTCGCGCTATCTTCTGTAACGCAATAGTATCATCACCACAAAGCAAAATGTTTAGCGTACGCATGCTTCATATCTCTCCTCTTGATTAGAATGAAAAATCAGGTGATGGTCTATCACCTTTAAAGCCACATAAGTTTGTTGATTTTTAAGGGACTTTTATTAGAAACTGTTTTAAAAGTGGAAGTTTACAGAGTTGTCCACAGATTTACACTGATAATCACAGATTTTTATCTGAATTTTGATAATATCAGTGATAATCTGTGTCTATCTGTGAACCCTAGAAGACTTTTTAAACAGCTTCTTAGACATTATGGATTTAAGGTGACAGTCACTTAACACCCTAAAGATGAGGCTGGTTTTGCCAATTGCAGGCTCTATTGCGTAGCAAAAAGTAACTATCACCTATTTGTCTGTTACATAAGTCGACGTTGGTTACATGTATTGTAAACCTTGCAGATTTAAACCGGGTTTGATATTTTCAAGAAATTGGTTAGAAAGCGCTGTTGCTTGCCTGCCGGAGCTGTGGTAAAATGGCGCGTCAATCCGAAACCACGAAGATAGGGTTCCTCATGTCTGGAGTTATTGCGGCAGGTCATCCCCATACGGCGCAAGCCGGTGCACAAATTTTACAACAGGGCGGCAACGCGGTTGATGCGGCTGTAGCGGCCACGTTTGCCTCTTTTGTGGCCGAGGCATCATTAGTAAATATCGGAGGCGGGGGCATCGCGCAACTTTACGATCCCCACAGCGGGCAGGCCACTGTCTACGATTTTTTTAGCGCGATGCCCGGTCTTGCCAAAAACGGCAGCCGGCCGGATAAGCTCGATTTTCGGCAGGTCTCTATCGATTTTGGGGCCGCCCAGCAGGCCTTTTACATCGGCCGGGCCAGTGTCGCCGTGCCGGGTGTGGTGGCCGGGCTGTGTACCCTCATGGAAGAGGCGGGAACCCTGCCGCTGACCACCGTATTGCAGCCCGCCATTCGATTAGCCCGTAACGGCGTCATTATGTCGGATGTTCCGGCTTATATCACGTCGCTGCTGGAACCCATTTTGACCGACACCCCCGGCATCGCGGCGATTTTTGCGCCTACCGGCACCTTAGTCAAAGCCGGTGATCGCGTTGTGTTTCATCAACTGGCCGATACCCTGGAAACGCTGAGCCAACAGGGGGCCGACCTCTTTTACACCGGCGCGGTGGCCCAAGCGATTCTGGCCGATCAACAGGCCAATGGCGGGCTGCTGACTGAAACCGATTTGGCCGGTTATCGGGTGCTCCGCTCGACACCCATTGAGATTGCGTATCGAGGCCATACGATCCTGCTGCCGCCGCCCTCATCATCCGGAGGGCCGCTCATCGCTTTTGCCCTCAAACTGCTGTCTGCCTACGCTCTGGATAGTGTTGCCCACAACAGCTTCGAACATCTACAAATTTTGGCCGAAGTAATGCGGCTGGCAAACCTGGCGCGGGCCGAGTGGGAAGCCGAACCGGTTCAGGCAGCCAACGGCCACGGACTTAAGCACAGCGACAGTCTGCTGGCCGACAAGAACGTGGCCCACTATCAACAGCAACTCAACCTGGCGTTGGCCGGTCGGCAACGCCAGGTTGAGCCGAAACTTCGCCAAGGCCCCTCGAACACCACTCACATCAGCGTCGCCGACAGCCAGGGGATGGTCATTAGCATTACCACCTCAGCGGGTGAGAGTGCCGGTTTTGTGGTTGGTGAGACGGGCGTTATCCTCAACAATATGCTGGGTGAGATCGATTTGCATCCGGGCGGCTTTCACCAACTGCCGCCGGGTCATCGCTTGCAAACGATGATGACGCCCACGCTGGTACTGCATCAAGGCGAGCCGATACTCGCTCTGGGCAGCGGCGGCAGCAATCGCATTCGAACCGCGATCTTGCAAACGATGAGTAACATCATCGACTTTAAAACCAATTTGGCCGAAGCTGTGGCCGCGTCTCGGCTTCATTATGAAGATGGGCAGATGCAGCTTGAAGGGGGCATCGCCCCTGAAGTGGCCGACCAACTTGAGGCAGCGGGCTATAAAGTTAATCGTTGGAATGCCCGCAATATGTTTTTTGGCGGAACACACGCTGTGGCCCATCCGGGTGACGGTCATCACCGGCAAGCGCCCTGGATCGCGGTGGGTGATCCGCGTCGGGGTGGCTCGGTGGCGATGGCGAAAACGCCAACAAAGGATCATCGTGGCTGAAGCAGCAGACCATCCCCCTTTACCCCCGGAAGGCGTCGACAACGAGCCACTAAGCCGACAGGAGCTGGCCGATATTGTCGACTTGTCGCTCTGGGCCGGCCAACTGCTCATGCAAAACGGCGCGGAAAGCTTGCGCATCGAAGAAACCATTCATCACCTGGGTACGGCCCTTGGCTGCGATTGGATGGACATCTTCGTCTCTTCCAACGATATCGCCGTAACCACGATCAGCGGGCTTGATTTCCGTACCAAAATTCGGCGGGTGGTGGGGATGAAGGTCAATATGACCATCGTGGCCGGGGTGAGTCGCCTTAGCCGTCGGGTTGAGCACGGCGAACTTAATCGCGCACAAGTGCGCGCCGAATTGGAACGCATTGCCTCGGCCGAGCACCATTACCCACGCTGGCTCACTGTAGTGATGGTGGGGTTGGCCTGCGCCGCGTTTAGCCGCCTCTTTGGAGGAGACTGGGCGATTTTCGGTATGACCTTTGTGGCATCCAGCCTGGCCCTAATCGTGCGCCAGGAGTTAACCCAACGAAACTTCAACGCACTGCTAATTACAGTTGTCACTGCCTTTGTGGCCGGTTTGCTGGCTAGCTCAGCTATTTGGGTCAGCGCCAGTCCGCAAACAGCACTGGCGGCATCGGTGCTGCTTTTGGTACCGGGCGTACCGCTTATCACCGCCGCTGAAGATATCATTACCGGCCATTTAGTCGTTGGTCTGGCTCGCGGTTTTTATGGGACACTGGTGACGTTGGCTATTGCTCTGGGGCTGCTGTTGGCTGTTAATCTGACCGGGGTGGGAGGCTTATGAGTTTGGTGTGGCTGTTACTGCACGATGGCTTTTGGTCGGCAGTGGCGGCATTGGGATTTGCCATGCTCTTTAACGTTCCCATTCGGACCCTGCCGGCCTGCGCGTTGGGCGGCGCTTTGGGGCATATTACCCGCACCCTCGGCATGGAGTTGGGCTTAAGCATTAGCGCGGCTACGTTTTTCGGCGCGACAGTCGTGGGTTTCTTTGGTCATTTTGCGGCGCGGCGCTGGCAAGCCCCCAGTACGGTCTTTACCGTTCCCGGCGTTATCCCGATGGTGCCGGGCAGTTTGGCCTTCCAAACGATGATGACCCTCATTCGTATCTCTGAAACGGGACCGGGTATCGACAGTACAATGTTGGCCTCTGCGGCGGTCAACGCGCTGCGAACCGGCCTGATCCTCGGCGGTCTGGCTGTGGGCGTCATTGCTCCCCGCTTGATTTTTTATCGCCGGCAATCTATCTTTTAGCCCCAAAAAGGACTCCCATGGAAGAGGAATACTTTTTCATATGTCCGCACTGTTGGCAAGAAATCTCAATGCTGCTCGACACCTCAAGCGGTGATCAAAGCTACATTGAGGATTGTGAGATCTGCTGCAACCCTATTGAAATCACATATCGGGTTGAGGATAATACCATCATTTCTTTTGAAGCCAACGTATTAGAATAGTCTCTACCGATTGCCTATGCAAGGGTTAAAATTTGGTATTAGAAGATTACAATGCTATACTTTATTTTACCCGGAGGCAACAAAGCTTGTATAAGCCACAGAATTGTATGATACAATTACAGCAAAGATGCCTTACGTTGGCCCCAACCAACAATCTCGAGGCCTTTACAGCGCTATGTTCGACGAACATAGCGCTATTTATTTCTCGACAACACGGGAGGTGAGTACTGCTGGAAAGACTTACGGTACGGGGGTGGCAGCCCATACAGATATATACATACATGTACTATCACATCAATTACATCTTTAACGTAAACTTTTTAGTATATAGGAGACAAATCAATGGCAATAGGCGGATTCAAAGATAGAGTAGCCTGGATAGATCTAACCAATGGCAGTGTAGACTACCGACAAATCGATGACGATGACGCGAAGAAATACATCGGCGCTCGTGGATTAGGCGTAAAATACGTTTTTGACAACGGTCCAGAAGTCGATGCTCTTAGCCCTGACAACATTCTCTGTATTATGAATGGCCCCCTCACCGGCACTGACGTTAATATGAGTGGCCGCTTGGCGGTTGTAACCAAATCACCGCTGACCGGAACCGTCACCGATGCCCACATGGGTGGCTGGACAGCAGCAAAATTAAAGTGGGCCGGTTTTGACGGACTGGTGTTCAAAGGCAAGTCTGAGAAACCAGTGTATGCTTACGTAGAAGATGGCGAAGTAACGCTGCTCGATGCTTCTGATGTGTGGGGTAAAGGCATTCACGAAACCCTGCAAATTTTGGGAGAGCGTCATGGCGGTACCGCCAAAGGCGGTAAAGGCGCGGTAGACGGCATGGCCATCGGTCCGGCCGGCGAAAACCTGGTTCGCTTTGCCTGCTGGGTTAACGTTGATGATCGGGCTGCCGGACGCGGCGGTACCGGTGCGGTCGCCGGTAGTAAAAATCTGAAAGCTATCATCATCAAAGGCGACAAGAAAAACAAACCCCAACCGGCCAACAAAGAAGATGACAAAGCCGCTCGACGCGAAGGTCTGCGCACCATTATGGCCGAAGAAAACATCACCTCTCCCCGCAAAGGTGGTTTAAGTTTATACGGTACCAACGTACTTATGAACATTACCGAAAGCATCGGTGCCCTACCCACCAACAACGCTCAAAAGACGGCTTTTGGTGCAGAACGCGCTGAAAAGCTTTCCGGTGAATATGTGCGCGAAAACATTTTGGTTGAAGAACCTACCTGTCACGCTTGCCCGGTAGCCTGTAAAAAAGAAGTTCAAATTACCGAAGGTCCGTTCCAGGTGCGTATGGAAAGTTTGGAATACGAACCGGCCTGGGCATTGGGAGCGAACTGCGGCAATGACGATGTCGGCTCGGTAGCGTATATGATCGACCTGGCAAATGATTATGGTTTCGATGCTATCGAAATCGGCCAGACCCTGGCGGTATATATGGAAGCCAGCCAACGTGGTTATACCAACGGTGGCGGCAATTTGGATTGGGGCGATACCTTAGCCATGGTTGAAGCCATTCACAAGCTTGTTCGCCGCGAAGGTGTAGGTGATATATTGGCCGAAGGTGGCGCACGGGCGGCTAAAGCCTGGGGGCACCCGGAAATATCAATGGATGTTAAAGGCCAGGCTATCCCGGCTTACGACCCGCGCGGTTTGAAAGGGATGGGGATTGCCTATGCTACCAGCAACCGCGGCGCTTGCCACCTGCGAGCCTATACCCCGGCGGCTGAACTGGGCGTTATGCCTTTTGGTTCACTTAAGGTTGACCCGCTAGAGTGGAAAGGCAAGGGCGAGCTTACCAAAATCTTCCAGGATGTTCACGCCGTATCCGACTCTCTGGATCTGTGTAAATTCTCGGCTTTTGCTGAAGGGATGGATGAATATACGTCCCAGTTCAATGCGGTAACCGGTCTCAGCTACAGCTCTGCTGACCTGCTTCAATGTGGCGAACGGATTTATAACCTGGAGCGCTACTATAACAACCAGGCCGGTTACGCCGAAGGCTCCGACTACCTGCCGAAGCGCTTTACCGATGAACCCAGCACCATGCCTGGTTCTGAGGGACACGTTTCTGAACTGCCGCAAATGCTGGATGAATACTACACAGCCCGCGGTTGGGAAAACGGTGTCGTACCGGAAGGCAAGCTGAAAGAACTCAACATTATCTAATTCGGGTTCACTTTGACAATAAAAAAGGGCAGGCGCAGCGCCTGCCCTTTTTGTATGGCTATGAATAGGTTACTTTAGCAAGCATTATCCACCACCACGCATCGTTTTCCAGTGTAACCGCTCAACCAGATCATCGACAGCCAGCGGCTCACCCGTTAATTCCAGTTCGATACGGCCAACGACCAATGACCCGATACGAGCCGGCTCACTTTTGCGAACCACTGCCTGCCACCCCTGGCCGATCATGACGTTCTCTGCGGTTTCGGCAGCACCCAAGTCAGCCAGATATTTTTTCATCAGCCAAATAGGTACTCCGTAAATTAATTTCACAACGCGCCCCCACCCACCGGCGGAAAAATCCTTACGACATCGGTTGAGCGCAGCACGGTTTGTTGACCATCGATATAGCGCATATCACGACCGTTCACCAAAATGTGGATAGCCGGATGCAGATCATCACGCCCTTTGTATAATTCCGGCTGCAAATCCGGGTATTTCGCACATAACCGGCTCAGCATATCCTCTACCGTTATCTCGGCAACGTCATCAAGCGTGACACTTGTGCCACCGACAATAGGCCGCAGGGTGGCGTACACATTTATCTCCATCGATTTTTCTCCTTGATGTTTTGCGTGGTGTTAGTGTTGTTGAAGGTGGGGATATTTTAGAGAAAGCGTAGGTAAAAAGCAAGAAAATAATGCCCTATTGCCGAGAATGGCGTGTTCTAATCTATTCCTAAATTTTATTGGCTAATTCCAATAGGCAAAAAAAGGCCCTCTTTTGAGAGCCTTAATTTTTGTACTTTCTTGACCGACTCCGATACTACATAATCGCTTTCATCAATCAGGTGGCTTATTCAGGTCACGCCGCCAAATAAATCGAACCAAAGCCGGGGTGCCGGCCAACAGCAAGCGTTTACGGTTTTGGCCCAGCCGTTGAATAGCCAGAATGGTGCTCAACAAAATTAAGCCGGTGCCAACATATTGCCACAACGTAAAACGTTCACCCAACAGCATAAAAGACCAGATGATCGTCAGCAGCGTTTCCAGTGGGACCAGCATGGCTACCTGCCCGCTGCCGATGTGACGCACTCCGGTGAAAATGGCCCACCAGGCGAAGTAGGTACACAGAACCCCCAGCAAACCGATGTACAACCAGGCCGGCCAACCCGGATTGTGCCACTCAGTTCCCTGCCACAGCCAATAGCCGAAAATAGTCGTGGACATGCCACTTAACACATAGAGCGTAACACTGCGCGAGTCGTATGGTTGCAAATACCACTGGATAACCACCAACTCGATCGCGATACAGATGATCGTGATGACGACCAACAGCACTCCAATCCAATCGATATGACCGGCCGGACCCAGTACCAGAAAGATACCGCTTAGGCCTAAACCAATGCGTATTAAATGGCGATAAGTCAGTTTCTCACCGCGCAGCGCTAGCAGTCCCAACACCAAAAGTGGGTTGAGTGTAAAAATCATCGTCGCAATCGATGCATCCAGGCGGGTTAAGGACCAAAAGAAGCATAACACGCCGATTCCGTTTTCCAGCCCGGCCAGCAGGGCAACCAGCCAACCGCGTCGATTGACCCGCAGCTTATCCGGTGCGGTTAATTGCAGCGTGCTGACCAGCAGCACAATAGCGATGCCAAAGCGCAGCACCAGCATTGTGGTGGGGTTAACGCCCTGGTCTATCGCCAGCCGGGCAAAAGGGGTAGACAGGCTAAAGGCCAGCGTAGCCCCCAAGGCCAAAGTCCAGCCCAAACCCTCTCCCTCGGGTATGAATCTACGCCACGATAAACGAAAAAGACGCCGGTCTTTCCGGCGCATTTTTAGCATGAACAGATCGATCTAAGATTGTAAGAGTTTTTCATTCTAGGTAGTGATACTCCTTCTAATTTATTTTTGGATAGAGGTCGAGATAGAATTACACGTCGAGACCATAACTTTGCTCCAGCAAGGCAGTTAAGCACTGGATGAAACGAATCACCGGGGCACCATCGGTAACATCGTGGTCAAACAGAACGGTCAGACTCAAATATTCTCGAATAGCGATGATCTCGTTGACAACGCCGAGCTTCTTAGCGATGCTGCCGTGAGACTGTTGGACTCCTCAATGCATTGTGACCTACCCGGCTACGTTTATCAAATAATTATCCGACACTTTACACGCCTTGGTGCCAAATCGTCAAACGTAGAAGCCAATATATATTATTCTGATACGACAAACGTGGCTCGATAATCTTGAGGCGCAATCTTTGTCTCCGACGTTTCAGGGTAGGGATCGAGATTGACCAGTCGAATCCGGTACGAATCGTAAGGAATACTATTGTTAGCGTCGGACGGATCGGTATTCAAAATAAATTCAGTGGGTTCTATGTTGGTTCTCCAGACGTAGATAGCAATTCTGGCCCAGCCCTCAGACTCACATACAGCCTGCCGCGGGCAGCGCGTATCTTCAACCAACTCATAGAATTCAACCCCCAGTTCGGTAGAGGCCAACCGGCCATATTGACGAAGGGCCACACTAAACGGCTGACCCAGCGAAATCTTTACCGGCGGCAAAGAGGTTGGTGTGGGTAAGGCCACAGTAGGCGTGGGGGCGATGGTTTTGGCCTGAGCTATTTCTTGCAAGGCGGCGGTGACGGTGGCTTGCATTTCCGGCTGGGGGTTAAGCGCCAGAACCTGTTGATAATCAGCACGGGCCAAGTCGTACTGCCCCAGTTGAACGTAGACCTGCGCCCTAAATTGATAGGCTTCACTATAGGTTGGATAAAGGGTGATGGCCTGGGTAAAGTTGGTAACAGCCTCTTCATTTAGTCCGGCGGCAGCCTGGGTCAAACCTTTGTGGTAATAATCTTGAGCCTCAAGGGGTATGCCGGCGGGCGTAGCAGCAGGGGTCTCGGTAGCGGGAATGGCTTGCTGCCATAAAACCAATTCATCCTCAGCCAGGGAACCCAACTGGTCAGACATGGCTAGCTCTAACAGATATCGATTTCCGGCCAGCTCAAACAGCGCCGGGCCAATATCGCCGGTGCCGGCACTCCATGACACAAGCTGGGCCTGATTACCCTGAGAAACTTTGAAATCATAAAACCGCATCGCCCGCGGATAATCAGATGAAGGGGGGGTCTCTCTTTCACCAACAAATTCCAGCGTGACATCAGGAAAGGTGAGCGGCTGTCCCTCGGCATAGCGAATTTTTGCCCCATACACGGGCGGCTCCGAAGGGGCACGGCTACAAGCCACCACCATAATGACCAACAGAACAGTGCTTAAAGCGAAGGTTATACGAATTTTGATACGATACCAGGCCATTGTTTTTCCATTTCTAGGGATTTTGGCTGAGCGCTTCTCTGGCGCGGGCAACGTAAAAATAGGCCGCTGTGCTGTCTCCGTACAAGGCGTAAAGGCTTCTCGATGTCGGCACTAAATCAACTAAGCGCGTCCCATACTTTTGTTTGAGAATAGCGGCAATTTCCGCAAAGCGATCGTAGACTTCCCAGGCGATTCCATAGGGTGGATTAACACGCAACGCGATCGCATCGGCATCAAAGCTGACAGAAACCCATTCACGTAAAGGGGTCATGAGGAGTATCTCCTATAAACAAAAGACTTTATCGGAATTAAGGTGACAGTCACTTTGTGGCCCCAAATGTGGACGCTTTGCCATAAAGAGACCCCGTATATAGCCCATTAAGTGACTGTCACCCTCAGCCCTTGATCAGCCACAAAAGCCATCGCCATAGCCACCCCCATATACTTGAGATAGACGGTTCCTGGGGCTGTTCCTCTTCTTTATGACTCACCCCGGCAACATGGAGAAGATGCAAATCGGTGGCGATACCGGCCGGTACGTGAGGGGCCATGGGTAACGGGGCGTGCCCGCCGAGCAACAGGTTTTCGAGAAGAGCCGTCAACAGCTTTTCATCGTAGTGATCATCACTGTAGGAATACTGGCTCGGATCGCGATTTACGCAAATCTCGCCGATAGCATAGCCTGTATCTGTCTTAAGAAAGCAGAGTTGGTAGATACAATATCCCGTCCAACTGCGATGCATATAAAGCGTGTCTCCCTCGATGTATATAAACCACCTATCTTCCATACCGCGCGGAATAAAGCCCCGACAAATACGCGCATACTCCTGCTCTGTGAATTCCCGCTGCAGAGCCAGCAAAGCGTATTGGTCAGGAAGAGACTTAAGGTTTGACCAAGATTGTCTGGTGGCTGTCATTTTGTGAACACTGTTCCTCGATCAGATGCGTAATAAAGACTCCCCAGCCGTTAACATAATGGGCCATTCAGGAGTCTGTTGCACAACCCCAATATCGAGAGGTATTTCAGGAGCAGCAGGCTTGGGCTGAAGCCGTCGCTGCCACCAGCCCACATCATGCCAGGCCCCCTGCTTATAGCCGACATCACGATAGACACCCACCGGCTCGAACCCGACGGCTTCATGCAAACCGACGCTGCCGGGATTGGGTAAGGCGATACCCGCATAGGCGTTGATATAGCCCTGTCGACAAAGAATCTGGAACAATGCGGTATACAGCGCCCGGCCAATCCCAGCCCGCCGGACACGGGCATGGACATACACCGTGGTATCGACCGACCATTGGTAGGCTACCCGGGTCCGGTGTGGCCCGGCATAAGCATAACTCAGAATTTCCCCGTGTTTCTCGCACACCAGCCACGGCAGCCTTACCAGGGTCTCGCTGATGCGGTGCTGTATCTCCTGTGCCGAGGGCACGACCTGTTCAAATGAGATGACCGTATCACGCACAATCGGCGCATAAATCGCTTGAATTTGCCCGGCATCTTGTATTGTAGCCAGACGAATTATCGCCATAGACATACCTTTGCTATCTAGGGATTATCATGATTGGTTATATAACTCAAGTTGCTACCCATCAGCAAATGAAGTAACTTTCACCGCGAAGACGCCAAGTTCGCCAAGTTTTTATAAAAAATCTTCGTGTTCTTTGCGTCTTTGCGGTTCAATTA
>JAGRBY010000017.1 GCA_020433835.1 Anaerolineae bacterium
TCCCAGCCTGGACAGTGCCGCCTACGACCAGGGCCGATTTGCCGCCACCCATTTGGTTTTTGGCAAGTGTGATGGAGAGTTGGTCAAACATATCCCAACCGGCATCTACACCATTCCCGAAATCAGTTCAGTCGGCCTGACCGAAAAGGAACTGACCGAGCAAAAAATACCGTATGAGGTCGGCCACTCGCAGTTTAAAAACCTGGCCCGCGCTCAAATTACCGGGCAAACGGTGGGCATGCTGAAACTACTGTTTCATCGTGATACGCTTGAAATTTTGGGAGTTCACTGCTTTGGGGCACAGGCCTCGGAGATTGTCCACATCGGTCAGGCGATTATGAGCCAAAAAGGCGAAGCCAATACCTTAATGTACTTTATCAACACCACCTTTAACTATCCAACTATGGCCGAGGCCTATCGGGTTTCGGCGCTCAATGGCCTCAATCGCGTGCAGCATTTTGGCGTTTGACACGCTTTGGCAGCAGAGCCAAACAGAAAGTGACTAACAAAATCGCGCCAAAATCGAGTCGACGCTGCCGCCATATCCTTCCCCAAAGAGGTTAAGGTGGTTAAGTAGATGGTAAAGGTTGTACAGTTCTTTGCGTTCTTTATAACCTGGCTCAAGCGGCCAGGTTTGGCTGTAGGCCGCATAAAAGGAGCCGGAAAAGCCGCCGAACAGTTCGGTAAAAGCAATTTCAGCTTCACGATGGCCGTAGTAAACAGCCGGATCGATCAGAGCCGGCTCGCCCGATGCGGTTACGAGCCAGTTGCCACCCCACAAATCGCCATGCAGCAATGAAGCTGGTGGCGTAGACGGCAGCCACTCCCCAAGTTGAGTCAGGAGACTTTCCAACATTCTGGCCCGACGTTTAGTTAGATAGCCATTTTTAGCAGCCAATTCCATTTGAAAGCCCAGCCGCTGCTCGCCAAAAAAAGTAACCCAATTATCCCGTTGAAAGTTTGGCTGCGGATTTGCCCCAATAAAATTGTGATGATCGAGGCCATACTGTTCAGCCGTTGTCCGATGCATCATCGCCAGCCCACGCCCCAGCTGCTCAGCCAGCGCGTTGGTGGAGCGTCCTCGCCCTAACCACTCCATGACGATGTAGCCGGGCAGCAAGCCGGATGCTTGACCATGATCAAACACCTGCGGCACACGGAGGGCATTGGCCGACCGCAACAGATTTAACCCACGGTATTCAACTTCAAACAATTCAGCCGGTTGTTCGGAGCGCCATTTAATCAATACTTCACGTCCATCAGCCAGAGTCGCCTTGGCTGCTTGGCTGATATCACCACCGCCGATAGATTGAATGGCATCAATTTTGCCTAACGACTCTTCCAGAGTCGCTTGAAGTACCGCCGGAAGAGCCACGTTAGATCCCCTGCTCCTCACGAATGTGCGCTAGTAACCCTCGGCAGCCGGCATCAACCAACTGGTATACCTCTTCGAAATTACCGCTGTAGTAGGGGTCCGGAACATCAAGACGGGTGACGCCATCGGCATAGCTAAGCAGCAACGAGATTCGATCATCAACTGACAAACCTCGGCTGGCGTACTGCAAATCAGATACATTGCTCTGATCCATAGCAATAATGTAATCAGTTGTTTCCAGATCGCGGCGATTGATCTGGCGAGAAATACTGCTGCATTTTATACCGTGATCGGATAGCACACGTCGCGTGCCACGGTGAGCCAGATCGCCAATATGATAGCTGGATGTGCCTACAGAATCAATGATAAAATGGTTTACCAGTCCCTCTTGTTCAACCAGATGCTTGAAAACCGCTTCGGCCATAGGTGAACGACAAATATTTCCAAGGCAAACAAACAATACGTTGATCATAGTCTGGTTCCTTAATTCTCCTGTCGATTTTCAATAGGGCGATAGTTATCTATAAATTAAGCCTTAGATAGCTGATGACTAATCGCATCAACAATGGCTTGTGTTCCCTTTTCAGCAGAACCATCGGGTTTGAGGATAATCGTTTTGGCGATGAAGGCTTGCTCGATAGCGTGTTCGAGCCGAGCCGCAGCTTCCGGCTGGCCTAAATAATCGAGCATAAGCCGGCCGGCTAAAATTGCAGACAGCGGATTTGCTACACCTTTGCCCGTTAAATTGGGTGCAGAGCCGTGAATCGGCTCGAAATAGGCATAGTTTTGGCCGATATTCGCTCCGGCACAGACACCAACGCCGCCAATCGTCGCGCCGCCCAGATCGCTTAAGATATCGCCAAACATATTTTCAGTCACCATAACGTCAAAACGTTCCGGCTCCAACACAATTGCTTGAGCAGCAGCATCAACATAAATAAAATCGGTCTCGATATCCGGATAATCGGCAGCGATCTCCTTGAATATTTGTCGAAAGAAAGCAAATGAACGGAGAACGTTGCTTTTATCGACACAAGTTACACGCTTTTTACCATTTCTCCGCCGCGCTTCCTCAAAAGCATAGCGAATAATACGCTCGGAGCCAGCCCGAGTAATCATCAAAGTGTCGGTGGCGGCTTGGCCGGTTGTTGCCACAATTCCATTTCCCCGGCTGGCGTAGAGACCCTCCGTATTTTCGCGAACCATCACCCAATCAATATCGCCCGGCTGACGATTGGCCAGTGCCGTAGGCACATTGGGATAAAGCTTTATGGGACGTAAATTGACATAAAGATCTAAACCGTTACGAAATCGTCCGCCCAAAACACCTGCCTCCGTCCCATCAGGTAGCCGAACGTGGGGCAACCCAGTTGGCCCTTTGAAAATAGCATCAGCCTGCTTGCAGGTGGCAAGTGAGTCGGCTGGAAGGTTATTACCATATTTTTGGTAAGCAGCCGCACCGGCTTCTACCTCAACTAGCTCAAACGTTAGAGTGCTTAAGGCCGCGACCTGCAGCAAGATTGAGAGGGCTGCTTGTACAATTTCGGGACCAATCCCATCACCGGGAATAACAGCAATTTTATATTTTTTCAAGGTCATTATCACATCATTTCATTCATTAAAATTTGGGTGAAGAATAATCGGATCATATAAAAAAGACAAATAAGACTAAAAAACACATTTTCCATAAAGCAAACTATTTTTGTGACACAAGCCAACGAAACTTATATATTAGCTTTATGTAATCGTATTTCTGATTAAGCTAAACTATAACTAAATCATTGTAATCTTTCCAACCCTATTTATTAAGGACATTTATATGCAACCAAAGGCGTCAATACTTGTTGTTGATGATGAACCCGATTTGTTAGAAAATATAGTCTTAGCTCTAGACGCCGAGGGGTATCGTGTTTTATCCGCTACGGACGGTGTCAAGGCTCTGGACACGCTTGAAAGTGAGTCGGTAGATTTAGTTTTAGCCGATATTGCGATGCCTAATATGAATGGTTATCAACTGTACCAACGCATCCGAGAAAATCCAAATTGGCTATTTCTACCTTTTATATTTCTAACAGCACGCGGGCTTAATACCGATATCGACTATGGCCGAGAATTAGGTGTTGATGATTATATCATCAAACCGGTTCGTGTTATGGAACTATTTGCAGCTATACGAGGAAAACTACGGCGGGCCAGAGAGTTAGAGGAAACGCTGCGCAATCAAATCGACCTGTATATAGACGACGATGACCAACCGGAGACAATAAGCCTTGGAAATCTAGAAATTGATATGAACCAACACAAGGTCTGGTTCCAAAGTGAAGAAATAAAGCTGTCAATTAAAGAATTTCTTTTATTAGAACGTTTGGTCAAAAATCCGGGAGCCGTTGTTTCTCCCAAAGAACTCGTACAAACAACCCATAACTTTTCGGCCGACAGCACCGAAGCCAGCAGTCTTTTAGGACCTTTACTCCACTCACTTCGTCGTAAGCTAGGATTTGACTCTGCGAATGCTGGTTTTATTGAAAATGTGCGCGGGGTAGGTTACCGTATCCTGTTACCAAAGCTCTAACTTTAGCTCTCATTGTTTTCAGACTTATATTTGAAACCTCCGGATTAAAACGGAGGTTTTTTTTAGACCTATTATCTTCCCCGGATCCATCAGAAATTAAGATCAGTCTTATACTTTTTAACTTTTTAAGTTGTCGTTGCTATCATTTAAGCGATATGATATACTTAAATAGACTGATACAAACCAGGGTACCTGATATTTCTACCCAAGACACCATGTCTACCATGTCTACTGTAACGACTAGAAAAGGAGCAACCTATGCTATCATCAACCTCTATTCTCGTAGTTGACGATGAACCAGATTTGTTAGAGAATATTAGTCTCCCTCTCGAAATTGAAGGCTTTCAGGTTTACACAGCCCCTGATGGATTACAGGCATTAACGATCTTAGAAGACCAAGCTGTCAGCCTTATTTTAGCTGATATTGCGATGCCTAATATGAATGGTTATCAATTGTATGAAAAAGTGCGCGAAAATCCGCGATGGATAACCATTCCCTTTATTTTCCTCAGTGCCAGAACTATGGACACAGATATTCATTATGGTAAGGAATTAGGCGTTGATGATTATCTTACCAAGCCCATCCGTGGCCCCGACTTGTTAGCGGCTGTTCGCGGTAAATTACGCCGAGCCGAACAAATTATTAATACTATAGGCCAATATAATTTTTCAAGGAATAGGTCAGATAAAGAGTTGGTCGTTGGACCACTACGTATTGACAGTGAACAACA
Source organism: Anaerolineae bacterium (assembly GCA_020433835.1). The sequence continues at coordinate 4,679 of JAGRBY010000017.1, forward strand.
TCGGGTATGGTTAGAAGATGAAGAGTTAAAACTATCGGCTCGAGAATTTATTCTGTTAGAGCAGCTGGCAACTGCGGGTGGAAAAGTTTTATCACCCCAAGAGTTAATTGAAGCAACGCACGATTACAAAACTGACAATATTGAGGCAGGCAACCTACTTAGACCACTTGTTCTTTCTTTAAGACGAAAACTTGGTATTGAAAGTGAAGAAGTCGGGGCTGTAGAAAATGTACGTGGAGTGGGGTATCGACTTATCGTGCCTGAATAAATCTCCTTATTACTTTCTCCTATTTTTCCAAACGTTAACTCAATACTTCTAAACACTAGCCCTATAGATTTTAGATAAGTATTTTGTTACTATACGGAAAGCAGTTAATTTTCGAGAAAACTAGGAGCATTTTGATGACAGTTCAGCCGTCTATTTTATTGGTTGATGACAACCCTGATCTTTTATACAATCTTAGCTTACCTTTAGAGATTGCTGGATATCAAACTTTAACGGCTAAAAATGGGTTTGAGGCACTTGAAATATTAAATGCTCAAGAAATAGACCTTATCCTGTCAGATATCGTTATGCCTGATATGGACGGTTATGAACTGTATCATAAAGTTCGCGAAAATTTAGCGTGGACCAATATCCCTTTTCTTTTCTTGACCGGCTGTTTACTCGACAGTGAAATACGTTATGGTAAAGAATTAGGGGTTGATGATTATTTGGTTAAACCTATTAAATCCGGACACCTACTTGCGGTAGTACGTGGAAAGCTAAAACGGTGGCAACAACTCAACGGACATCAACTACTTCATCCTAAATGACTGTTACCCCCCAAAGTACCTGGCTCGCCTTTGAATGGTCCACCAATATTATCTGTAATCCATCCCCCATAAAAATCGCCTGCTTGTGCCTTGATTTGCTCATCAGCCACATAGCAAGCATCTATGTGGCTGGGATAAAATGCTATATAATTCTTAAGATCTCTAAACTCAGGTGTTAGAGACGGATAAAACCAAGCCGCGTCTGCGGCTTTTTTATTGCTCGCTGAACGGAATAGTATCGCGCCTGCCCCTTTCATTCACATATCATGGCTCGACTGGTAAGAGACAGACACTCCATTGTGATATCTTCTGGTGGAATGTAATAGACAGGCGGATGACTGGTTTCTACGACGCGCTTTGCTCTCCACAAATAAGCCGATGTTACACCGTTAAAAACAACACGACCCAGGCCAGGTTGAATGTATTTAGGTCTCACCAGAAAAGTTCCTTTCCCATTACTCCACTTTACTCAGACAAACTGACAAAAAGACAGTAAAAATTGAAGCCTAACTTTTCACATCTTTTTTTGAGTTTCAACAAATTCTTTAGCTTGCTCCGGCCACGTAGTTGGATTCGCAAAATCAGTCCAATCAACGGTATCGAGTAAAGCTTGTATCTCATCGGCCTTCATCTCGGCGATTTGCAAGAAGGTTGTAATTCCGTGGTCATTGAGCAGTTTCTCTATTTTTGGCCCAATACCTTTTATCTTTTTTAGGTTATCCGGCTGAGTTGATATCGTAACCGATTCGGCCACAGGAGTAGACACCCTAGACGTTGCAACGGTCACCGAATCGATTGCTGGTTTAGGTGGCTCAAAGCGAACATCAAGTGGTTCCGTAACGACTTCTCTTTGTTTCCGTAAAGTAATAATTACTGCAATACTAACCACAAAAATAAGAGGGACAGCCCATATCCAAAAAGATATCTCTGAAGACCGCACTTTTTGGCGAGCATCAGAGATTCTATTAACCAAATTTGTTTTAGCGGAATTGAGTTGTGGTTGCATAATTACAAACTTTCTATTAAGCATTCAGTCAAAAGGCCTTTAATAGGGTGTTCTCAGTCTACTATAATAAAACAATCTAAAAGTTTGGGCCTCAAGAAAACAAGTTGAACCTTATCGAAAAATAGGAAAATAAGGCAGCAGCCATCTTTTAACGAAGGAGAAAAGCGTAACGTTATTCAAGTGACTGCTACCTAGGAGTGTAAATTACTACCTCAGTCAAACAAACCTTTGGCCATACCAGCAAGTCCCCCCGAAACTGCATCACCACTTCCAATAGCCGCATTGAGTTGAGCAGCCACAGGGGCCGGCAATTTATCTTTAAGATGGCTAATAACGGTCTCAACCGCTACTTTTGACATTTCTTCTGACAGACCGGTTTTTACAGAAACCAGTTTTACCAATTCTTCCATTGTGTTCCGCTCCTTTTGTGAAACATAATTTTTACGAAATGCCTTTATGCATCTCGATCATACGGGGTATCCTAAAATATAGACAAAATAGACAAACAAATCCAAGATTAGGGTAGCTATAATTTAGGATCTATTCCTCTTCTTGCGAATTTTAACACAATCCACAGATTACACCAATCATTCCATTTGGTAACCATTATACGGCCCCATTTATCCATGTCACGTTTTTATAACCTCACTGGTCTTATATAACCCAAGTTGTCACCTTTAGGCCAAACAACCTAATTGAACCGCAAAGACGCAAAGAACACGAAGATTTTTTATAAAAACTTGGCGAACTTGGCGTCTTCGCGGTGAAACTTTCTTCATCTGCTGATGGGTAGCAACTTGAGTTATATAACACAAATAGTTTTATTGAGGTCGGTGAGTTGGGCGAAGTGGAAAAATTTCTCCAACTGCTGGCTGATGATGTTATCTTTGTTCCTGACGGTGGCGGAGAGCGCAGCACAGCGACCCGCATACTGCGTGGGCAGGAAGCCGTTGCAAAGTTTATCTTTGGAGTGCAGAGTATCGCACCTTCTGCTCTGGTATATGAACAAATGAGTCTCAACGGACAGCGGTCTATTTTGGCCCGTACAGACGATGGTCGCCCCCTTTTTTGTGTTGTTTATTTACGGAGAAAAAAATAAGGCTAAATTGATCCATGTTATTGCCGATCAAAAGTTACACATGCTTGCCGCGACTCTGAAAGGGTAACAAACAGCTTGTAAATTAATCGATGTCAGTCAAAACGCGCATTGCAACCAAAAACATAACAAACTCTAACCATATTTTTATTTAATATTCATGAGTATTTAACCTTTTTTCGTTACTTTACACAATAATACCATCTTTAGACCACTATTTTTTCAAGGATCTTAACTATAGAACAATTCCTGTTTTTATAAGCCAAGTAAACAAGGGGGGGATAATGTATTTGGCCAAACGCGATTTCGAAAAGGGCATTGAAACGGTTCAGGCTTTGACCGGCCTTAGTCAAGAAGACTTCGATCTACTACAAACAGTTGCACCGCAAACGCTTCCCTGGGGAGAGGAACTCATTGCTTCATTTTACAACACACTTTATGCCTATCCACGAACAGCAGCTATATTCCATAAGGCTGAGCGGGGAGAGCGAGAAGCGACATTGATCCACTGGTATCAATCTCTATTTGAGGTTACCAATGTTCATGAGTTTCTTCGCAACCAAGCCCGAATTGGCTTAGCGCACGTTCGACGCGATGTTCATAATCAATTTATGATCAGCGCCGCAAACACTTTAAGGGTGCATTTCTTTAACAAGGCTGTGGAGACCTATGGTTCGGAGCGCGGACTAGAAATAGCCTATGCCTTTGGTCGCGTGCTTGATGCCGTAATTGGTCTAACCGCAGAAGGTTATGAGTTGCTCACGCGCCGTGCTCTGTCTCACTCAACCGGCGTAAAATCTTTTCTCTTAGACCATTTTGTCCATCTATCTATAGCTTCGGCAGAAAAAGACCTTCTTTCTCAACACGACTAAAGGCATTGAGAATAGCCGAAACAACATCTTTGATGCTTGACAAGCCCATTGTAAACGTTTACAATGAAGCAAATTCATCCCAACATGAAGAGAGTATAGCCTTATGTCAAGCATCAAAGATGTAGCCGATAACGCAGGTGTATCCATAGCCACCGTATCCCGAGTCTTAGCCAACAAGCCGCACGTTCGGCCTGAAGTTCGCGAGCGGGTTTTAACAGCGGTACGCGAGCTTAACTATCGCCCTAATCTTATCGCCCGCAGTTTACGCGCAAAGAAATCAAATACTATCGGATTGATTGTGGCCGATATCCAAAATCCCTTCTTTACAGCGGTCAGCCGGGCGGTTGAAGATGTGGCTTATGAACAGGGGATGAGCGTTTTTTTGTGCAATACCGATGAAGATGCCGATAAAGAGACCATTTATCTTGGCTTGATGCGTGATAAGCACGTAGCCGGCATCATTATATCTCCAACGCGCGAAACCTCAGATGCCTTTTTCGAGACGCTCAATTTGAATATACCGATGGTGGTTATTGACCGGCAGGTAGATAATATTGCTGTCGACACGGTTTTGATTGACAATAGGGAGTCGGCGTATCGCCTAACAGGACATCTCATTGCTGACGGGCATCGACGCATCGGCGCGATGTTTGGGTTAGGAAGTTCTACGGGGCGACATCGGCGTGAAGGATTTTTACAAGCGCTCCAAGATCACGGCTTGGAGGCATCGCCGGACTTGGTTGTTGATGTTAACGCCAGGGAGGAGGATGGCTATCAAACCGCTAAACAGTTTTTGAGTTTACCTGAGCCGCCGGATGCCATCATGACCAGCAGCGGATTGCTCGCCGCGGGTGCGTTTCGAGCTTTGCGCGAAAGCAACCTAACTATTCCTGGTGACATCGGCTTTGCCAGTTTTGACGAAACGGGCTGGGCAACTTTGGTAAAACCACCGATTACGGTTATTCAGCAGCCAACGTATGCCATTGGCAAAACGGCCACAGAGCTGCTGTTGCAACGGATAAAGACACCATCCCGACCGGTTCATGAGGTTATGTTGAAAGGTGAACTCATAGTGCGCGATTCTTGCGGGCAACATACCCAGCCGAGCATCGAGGTTGATACCCAGTTAAACATCTCCACCAAACTGAGCTAAAACGTATTGACGATGTAAGGTTGCTTATGACCGCAACTCCGTTTATCATGAAAGCACCTGCTATGGTATTTCAAGGTGCAACCGATGCTTATTTACCCCGACGACCGCGTTCTTGTGACCATTATGAACAACCTCGAAGATTGGCGCCGAGTTCATGATGAGAATTGGTATCGTATTCCGGTTAAACACGCGCCGGAGCCAGTTCCGAATATTGACTGGATTGCGTTTTATCAGACCAAAGCTTTTGGCGGCGACCGCTGGGCTGTGCATTTCTACGCCAAGGTTTTGGGCCACGAATTACTCACTCGCCGCGATTTAATCCCCACTGAAGCCAACCACAAACGGGCCAACGCCTGGTATTATAAGCTGATGCTGGGGCCACTGCATCACAAACTACCACCTATTATTTCTGAGAGGCGACGGCGTATTACCTTTATTTTTACTACCGGCGATCGATTTGAGGCCGCAGTTGAAATCAATGATCTCCTCAATGATGAGTCCCCAGCCGGATATCCGTTTGTGACGTTAAAGGAAAATAGAGAAGATTTTGGTGATTGACCGGTTCAACTATCGAACGCCCACATAGGCAGGTATCGACAGATGCTATACTGTAACTGATCATAAACGAACATTTCCATCAGGAGATCAGGAGATTGGGAGATACGGAGATGTCGCTTAACAATCTCCTAATCTCTACTCTCGACTCTCCGAAACAAACTGTTACTTTATGACTCTGTTGCGTATATATATCAACTTATGAGAAAATGGGAGTCTGCTCTTTTGATGCGATGCGGCGACTCATTATCGACACCATAGCCCAATGGAAAGGGAGCAACAGCCAAAGATTGGGGCTATAAAAAAAGGCGCTTGCGGTTAGAACCAAAACCATCGCTTTGAAAAGCGTAGGAGGAGGACATAAAGCCTGGTTTCGTAATTTAGCCACAACTATCCATTGGCCGAGAACGGCAGCAATACCGAGGACAGTGCCGAGGTAAAGATCGCCGGTTATTCCCCAAAAAATAGCGCGATAAAAAGCCCAATGGAGCGCATCATAAACAACCTCTACCAATGAAGCATTAAAAGACATTACACGTATCCCTTGCCGAACTAGCCCCCAACATACCACAATGAGCATAAGAAGCGCAATGCCCCCCGCTAAAAGCGCCATACCACTGTCAAACAGCCAACTTAACAACAGCAACATTGTTGCTTGTTGCAGTTCTAAAAATATATTGGCCTTCCAGTCAATGAGATCAAATGAAGAGAGGCCGGTTAAACCGAGGTTTTCCCAGGTGAGCAGCCCCAACAGGAGGGTGATGTAAGGAATACCGACAAAATAGAGGAATCGCGCCAGACCATCAAAAGGATAAAGCTCGCTTACTGTGTTAGGTTGCTTTTGACCAATCCGATCCCAAACAATAGGCAATCCCAACGAGATAATGAAAAAAGCCACTATCCCGCCTGACTCACGCATGGGGCGTCGGGCTTACATTTTCGTAGGGGATTTCTATTCTGACGGTCGTACCTCTGCCCCGAGCCGACTCCAGGGTGCACTGTCCGCCGACCAGCTCTGCCCGCTCGTTCATATTGATAAGCCCTAAACTGGTTCGCTGGTCGTAGGTGGCGGTGGTGGCATCTACATCAAAGCCAACCCCGTTATCACGAATTTCAACAATGAGGGAGTCATCACGGCCAGTGACACTAATTCTAATCTCTGAAGCCTCAGCATGTTTTTTGGCATTACCAACGGCTTCCTCGACGATGGCAAAGATAACGCCTTCAGCCTCTTTGTCGAGAAGCTGACCGTTGTAGTTGCGTTCAATGACGTTGACATGAAACTCTTCTGTTTCGTTGAGCCGATTAGCATACTGCTCAAGCGCAGGAAGAAGTCCCTGAGTTTCTAAAATAACCGGACGCATGGCAAACAGCATCGTCCGTATTTCTTTGGTGGTGCTTTGGGCAATATCTTCGACCTTTATCAGTTCATCATACGCTTTTTCAAGATCGTTATTTTGAACCACCATCTTGATGAAGTTCAACCGCATCGCAATGGCTGCAATCGATTGGGTGGGGCCATCGTGCAGATCACGGGCTAATTTACGGCGTGCTTCGGCCTCTTTTTCCAAAATCTTTTGCTGCTCAAAACGAATATCCTCAAAGAGTTGGGCATTTTGCAGCGCGATAATCGATTGGCTACAAAACGTTGTTAGTAATTCCTTATGATCTTTGGTATAGTATTTGGGGCGAGTGCTGCAAAATAAGATAACGCCATAGGTATTGTAGCCGGCCCGCAACGGAGCGCAGATGGCCGATCGGCATCGAGGGGCAAATGACACAAGCGCTTTTTCTTTTTGCGCTTCATAGGTAATGGTTGTCTCCGCTGTTTCAAGCGTACGGGCAATGAGGCCGCCTTGCGCTTGAATTTTTCGCCCCTGAAGGTTTCGAGAAATATTGCGACCGGTTGCGACGGTGAGCTGGCCATCATCACCTTCAAAAAGGAGAACAACGCCCACGGTTGATTCGTCATCGCCCCCGGTAGTTGACATGGCATCATAGGCAGCATCAACAGTAGCGCGTAGAACTTTACGATAATCAAGGGTGGAACTTAGCGTTACAGCCATATCGGAAATGATTTTGCTGCGCTTGTTAGCTATTCGCAACAGCTCAAGTTCGTGAGCATCACTTTCTTGGGCAAGCTTGACCCGTTGGCCCACCATCAAACCCGGCAGAGTGCCTACAAAAAGCAACGTTAAGGCGTTCATGCCAAATTTAAGCAGCAACGGCATCAAAATGGCGCGGGTGAGGCCCTCACCACTTTGATAGAGGTTAAAAAGAGGCGCAGCATACAGGATCATGAAAGGGATAGCCGCCACAAGTCCGGCTTCTACATTCCAGCGAAGGCTGGCAATAAGCACCGGAAAAACCGCTAAAGGCAGTAAAAACTCAACATAATTACTCAATAGAACAAGCAGTATGATAGCAAAGGCAACATCGAGAACAACAGAGAAGACAGCCAGCCAGTTGGGAAAATAATTTGCCCATAACAGCCCGACGTAGAGAAGGTTCAGAATAATACCAACCCCAAGAATCGTGAGTAATTGGGTATTGATGGTCACATTCTCGGAGAGATAGCTGCCACCAAAAATAACCAGGGCCGCCAGAAAGTACCACAGCCATCTTAAATGAGAAACGAGCCAATCTAACTCAAATGAGTTGGGAGGGCTGTTTTGTAGTTCAGTTACGTTTTGCTCTTCTACCATGACCAATTTTTATACTCCCGTGCCTTAGGCTCGGTAACTTTGCACCAAAACTGTTCGCCAAATACAATGATAACATATAAATATTGTCAAAGGCAAGATTGTTGAACAGCAGGTTATGTATACAAACGAAAATAAATGAAACAATACTATGGAAAGTAATGCCTTACGTCTTTTGATCGTCGCCGCCGACCCTTTGGTTCGCGCAGGGCTGGCAGCTCTGCTAACCGACCAATCGGATTTTATCATTGTCGGGCAAATTGACGATATATCCCAGTTATGGAGTGGTATCGATGTTTACTCTCCGGATGTTATTTTGTGTGATTTGGGGTGGGATCCCTCACTTGTATTGGAGCACCTGAGCGATTTGCAAGATAATGAACTGCCGATGGTGCTCTTATTACCAAACGAGGCTGTCGTAGCCGATGCCTGGGCGACGGGCGCACGCGGCCTGTTACCCAGAGATGCTCATTTAGGGAAGCTTCAGGCTGCGCTTATAGCTGCCACCGAGGGTCTTATAACCCTTGATCCGGAATTTACCTTATCATTGCTTCCTGCGCAAGCTCCACTAAACCGTATTGTCGAGGCGTTGACTCCACGAGAGTTAGAAGTTTTACAGCACCTGTCTCAAGGTCTGTCAAACAAGGCGATTGCGCGTCGCCTGGATATTAGCGAACATACGGTAAAATTCCACGTCAACGCTATTATGAGCAAACTGGGGGCGCAAAGCCGCACCGAAGCCGTTGTACGAGCCACCCAATTAGGGTTAATTTTACTCTGAGACAACTGCCCAAAACAACGGCTCGCTACCTACCCATTTTTCCAGGGTACTCCTCACCAAAGCGCTGATGTATTATACCTCTACTTTTGATACAATACCATCAAAATTCTAATCATCAAATCTAGCAAGGAGAATATGGTGAGCAACGTTTTACAAAATTTATCAAACGATTTAGCCGCTACGGTCAAAATCGTCGAGCCGAGTTTGGTTCGGGTTGAGTCGCGGCGGCGGATACCGGCTACCGGGGTTGTCTGGTCGGCGGATGGCGTTATCGTAACCGCTCATCACGTGATTGAGCAAGAAGATAACATTAAAGTAGGGCTGCCCGATGGGCAAACTGTGTCGGCCACTTTGGTAGGCCGCGACCCAACGACCGATCTGGCCGTTCTGCGCAGCGAGGCCAAAGATTTAACACCGGCGACGTGGACCTCATTCGATCCGCCCACGTTGCAAGTGGGCCATTTAGTTTTGGCTGTGGGGCGACCGGGCAAAACAGCTCAGGCCACGCTCGGTATTATCAGCGCTCTGGGGGAAAAATGGCGAACACCGGGTGGTAGTAACCTTGACCATTACGTGCAAACCGATGTCGTGATGTATCCTGGCTTTTCCGGGGGGCCGTTAGTCAGTGCCAGCGGGGAGGTTATTGGGCTAAACACCTCGGTTCTCCTACGCGGTATCAGTCTAACGTTACCCAGCCCCAACATCAAGGAAGTGGTCGAGACACTGCTAACCCATGGTCAGATCAAACGTGGTTACCTGGGTGTCAGCACCCAGCCGGTTCAACTGCCGGAAAATCTGCGCCAACAACTAAACCAGGAAACAGGGCTGCTGTTGGCCGGAGTCGAGCCGAACAGCCCGGCTGAAAAGGGCGGTTTACTGTTGGGTGACACCATCGTAGCCGTTGAGAACGAACCCATTCGCCATTATGACGATCTGCTGGCTGCGCTCAGCGGTGATCGCGTCGATAAAGCGGTTGCTATTCGCGTGGTGCGCGGTGGGCAGGTTCAAGAACTGTCCGTGACCGTTGGTGAGCACAAATTCCAGAACACAGATCCGGAACAACTGCCGCGCCGCCCCCATGACAGACCGGGGCGAGGCCGAGGCCGTCATCGTTAGTGAAACACAATAGGAGATAGTATGTCGAACCTGTTACAACAGTTAAACGGAGAACTGTCAGCGGTGGTTGATCTCGCCCGTCGCAGCCTGGTTAAGGTGAACACCGGCCATCATGGAGCCGGAGCCGGAATAGTGTGGCAGTCGGACGGGTTGATTTTAACCAACGCCCATGTTGTCCGACATCGATCAATAGCGGTGACACTGCCGGACGGACAAGCGTATCCGGCCACAATTGTCGGCTATGATGAAGAACGTGATCTGGCCGTGCTCTCTATCGAGGCTCAAAATCTGACGCCCCTGGCCCGTGGCGACTCGGAAGGGTTGCAGCCGGGGCAGTTGGTACTGGCCCTGGGGCATCCTTGGGGAGTAGCCGGAGCGGTTAGTGCCGGACCGGTGATTGATGTGGGACCAGCACCCGAGATGGCCCGTCCCGACCGCATTTTTATTCAGGCCGGGTTACAGTTACGGCCGGGCCATTCCGGCGGGCCGATGGTTGATGTTCAGGGCCGGCTGGTGGGTATCAACACCATGATAACCGGGCCGGAGGTCGGTTTGGCTGTGCCGGTTCATGTCGTTCAAGAATTTCTTAAACAGCCGCTTAAAAAAAATGAAGGATTAAAGTCCTTCTAGCGTAAAAAAGAGTATAACACAGCAACGATCAACTTCGTCGCTTTTGGCGAAGGCGATCCCCCTTTACTCCCCTAAAAAGGCCGGGTTGTGGCAGACCGGCCTTTTTGTTTTGTTTCACCATTTCCTTCGCCCGTACTAGCCAACTGTCTAGTGTTAATACTGGATCGATGTCGGGTGTATTCTTGTAAAAATCGTGGTACATTATAGACAGTTAAGTGGCGAGGCCAAAATCAATATAAAACAGGTGGGGCGTGTTATAGGGCTTGCGAATAGTCCGCCACCCACAATTATTTAACGGGAGACCTCATGCCGACTTACCGTTGAGGAGCCCTTTTGAAAAGTACAAAGGGCTCCCTTATACAGCTATTATTCTTACTCCACAGTAAGTAAGTTAAGTAAGCTCTGAAGCAAACTCCTTAAAATTGCTCTGTATCATTTTTTCTTCTCTCCTTTGATGTCTGAGAAAGCCGGGATTGACCACCCGGCTTTTTCATTTTAAATCCGGCATGGCATAATAGGCTTTCCAGAGGAGAGCGTATGCCATTGCACTTGATAAACCGGATAGCTTACATTGACCTTCAAAACCAACTAAATACCATTAGTCCTAATGGCCAAGAGCGGCATTTACTAACCCACGGTCAGTTTCCCTTGTCCGGGCCATCCCAAGACAGCCCGTTTGGGCGGCCGAACTTTCAGTTTCCAACCTGGTCGCCTGATGGGCAATACATCGCTACCATTGGCAGCGAGGGCCGCAATACCGCCCTCTATACTGTTTCCGACCATGCGCAGTCTGTGTCTTTAAAACGGCTATACGTTAGCGAAAGTCAACTGCCCTTTTATATCTATTGGTCACCGGACAGCCACATGATCAGCTTTGTAGCAACGGATCTTCAAGGTATTGGGCTGCATCTTATTTCATTAGATAATAAGGGAAACAGTAAAGGTTGCCGGCTGCTGGCGACCGGTCAGCCAATTTTTTGGGATTGGATGCCCGAAAGTGATCAAATTCTGATACACAGCGGCATTAACTATCCTGATGCACAATTAGCCCTTATCGATCTTAAACGCGAGGGCAATATCGGCGAAAATATCGCTCAGCCGGGCCTTTTTCAAGCACCGGCTATAGCCCCCAACGGCCGATATTGGGCCTATGCAGAAATGGATGCTTACGACAATGGCCAGTTGGTGGTGGCCGATATCGCCACGCAAGAACAGATCGAAGTGCCGTATGAAGGTGTGGTGGCGTTTAGTTGGAACCCCACCGGCGACCGGCTAGCCTTTATCGCGCCCCCCAATCCCATCCGGCGCTACTATGGGCCTCTTCATTTGCTCGATACCGCCGCTAAGGGCGTTCGTAAGCTGGTGGACGAAACCATTTTAGCCTTTTTCTGGTCACCGACCGGCCAACATCTGGCCTATTTTACGATGGCTGATACACCACCTGTACAGCGCAGCAATCCGTCTAATCACGGGCTTAACGGCAACGGCACGGGAAATGGCGTTTATAAAAATAATGGTCTCACTTTACCATCGGCGGCTGAGTCAGCCTATAAACCGGCCGATACGCTGCTGCTTGATGTATGGGTTATCGATGTAACAAACGGCAAAAAAGCGAACATCGCCACCGTGAAACCATCGAGCATGTTCATCAACCAATTTCTGCCGTTCTTCGATCAATTTGCCCTTAGCCACCGCATCTGGTCTCCGGACGGTACGGCTCTAGTGCTGCCGGTGGATCAAGATAATTCAACCAACATTTTCATCCTCCCAATTGATGGAGCACAGCCGTTTGCTATTGCGCTTGGTCAGATTGCTTTTTGGAGCCGACAGTGATACAACAACCGAGAAGTAACGCGCATCTGGCTACAAAATCCTGAAATTAGCGATAGGAACTCCGATGAAAAAAGAAAACGGTAAATCAGACAGCCAAACAAGTTCGACAGACAATATTATGTCGATGTCGTTAGAAGAGAGCGATAGCCCTGAAACCAAAAATACCGAGCAGCTTTCGTCAAAAATCGCCTCGGTGTTGGAAGCGCATCGGGGTGAGCGTCATATCATTGTGCTGCATGATTATCCCGACCCCGACGCCATTTCATCGGCGTTTGCCCATAGCCTGTTGAGCAACAAGTTTGAAATTGAGACAAGCATGGTTTACAACGGTAAAATCAGCCATCGGCAAAATATCGCGATGGTTCGCATTTTAGGCATCAATTTGGTTCGCTACGACCAGCCTATCGACCTAAAACAGTTTGATGCCGCGATTTTTGTTGACAATCAGGGGACTACCGCCGAAAAAATTGTAAAAGCCTTAGAAGAGGCCGGGGTACCGCCGCTAATTGTAGTTGACCATCATGAGATGCAAGAGCGTCTTAAACCGGAATTTAGCGATATTCGCCGCACCGGAGCCTCGGCTACGATTTATGCCGAATATTTACGCGATCTCATTAAGTTGGACAAGTCGCAAAAAGTTCATATTATGGTAGCCACGGCCCTAACCCAGGGTATTATGACCGATACCGGCAACTTTATCCGGGCCGGTATTGAAGATTTTTACGCTGCCGCCTATTTAAGCAGCTATAATGATTCGGATATGTTGGGACAAATTATGAGTCAAGCTCGCTCGAAACAGGTTATGGATATTATCCGGCGGGCGCTTGAAGGGCGTTTGGTGGCTGAAAGCTACTCGATTGCCAGCATCGGCTACGTTCGCTCTGAGGATCGCGACGCGATTCCTCAGGCCGCCGATTTTTTGCTGACCGAAGAAAATATTCATACGGCCATTGTCTATGGCATTGTCACCGATGAAGAACGCGGGGAAGCCCTGGTGGGTTCGCTCCGTACATCAAAAATCACCATTGATCCTGATGCTTTTATTAAAGATACGTTTGGCAAAGATTGGTCGGGCAACTATTTTGGCGGCGGCAAAATTTCAGCCGGGGCTTTTGAAATCCCAATTGGTTTCTTATCGGGCAACAACAGCAATGATGATTATATGAACCTCAAATGGGAAGTATACGACCGACAGATCAAGCAAAAGATTTTTAACAAAACAGGTATTGGACCCGATAACGACCCGTTTCAAAACGATCGTGAGTAGTTTTTAGGACTTACGCAATTGGTCGGATTAAATCAGGTGACAGTCACTTTTTGATGAAAATGAGCGTTCATTTGCCCAAAGAGGTCGAATTTAGTGCCTGTAAGTGACTGTCACCTTTTGAACTGCGTAACTCCTAGTTTTAACATCTGGACCAAATTTTCTAAACGTATTTCGACAACAATGATCTGACATGAAAGATGATGGGTTACCTGAGAACAATGGCGTCTCTTGCCAGGCAATGGCCGGTTTATGAGCGATCAACCGAAAACCTTAAATCAAGCGCTGCTAGAGGCGATGGACCGTTATGCTCAAGAAACCTGTTTTCAGATAAAAAGAGACCACCGCCCCTATAAGAGCATCACCTACCAAAAATTCCAATCGCAAACGTTTAAGATAGCCTACTTTTTTCGAAGACAGGGAGTTCAGCCCGGCGATCGCGTGGCCATTCTAGCGCCTAACTCACCGGAGTGGATGATGGCCTACATTGCCTGCCTGCTCGTGGGCGGCATTGTGGTTCCCTTGCGCCCGACGATGCCTGCCGAAATGCTGCGCCTGCTGCTCCACGATGCCGATGCCCGCCTGATTGTCCTCGGTGGGGAAAAACATAATACTATCATTCAGAATACGTTCCAAACCTTGCCCCAGTTAGCCTGTGTTTTAACCTTAACCGGCCATCACCACTTCTACAAAATAACCATGCCCATCGCCACGGTTTTGTCACGACCCATGTCACCTGCTGACGAAAAGAATGTGCGCGACGAAGCCGAACAGATTCAGCCGGATGCCCTGGCTTCGATTAACTATACTGCCAGCGAAACAGGCACACCTAAAGGCGCAATCTTTAATCAGGGGCAGCGGCTGCAAACCCTGCTTCATATTGCCGAGTGGGCCATATTTGGGGATGAAGAGTTATTTTTCACCGTTTTGCCGTGGGCCTCAACCAATAGCCTCGATTTTTCGCTGCATTGCTTCTTGTCGGGTATCGCCAACGCGCTGTCCAACACCAACGACCCCATTTTGGATAATTTGCAGCAGACAAGCCCCACCACGCTGCTGGTTACGCCTTTCGGCTTAGAAAATTTTTACAACGAAATTTTGCACGACATCGAGGCCTTGCCTGAAACCAGCCGCGAAGTCTTTAACTGGGCTTTATCCATTGGCAAAGCCTACCGCGCCGCCGGTGAAACCGCCTCAGAAGCGCTGCGCCGCGAATATGTTAGCGCCGATATGACCTTTTTCAGCCAGATTCGGGGCAAGGTGGGCGGGCGCGTTTCTCGCGTGTACTGCGTGGGGGCTACACTATCGACCAAACTAACCGATTTTATTGGAGCGCTCGGCCTAACGGTACTTGGCGTTTACAGCATCACCGAGGCCGGCGGCTTTCCGATTGTCAATTACCCGCATCGATCGCGGCCGGGTGTGTGTGGACTTGTTGCCCCAGGCTTCGAGGTAAAAATAGCCGACGACGGCGAGCTTCTCGTCAAATCCTCAACGGTTCTACTCTCCTACTGGAATCATCCCCAGCTTTTGTCGCAAATCCTCGACGATGACGGGTGGCTCCACAGCGGCGACTTAGCCAAATTCGACAATGATGACTTTGTCCATCTGATTGGTCGCAAAGAGGGCCTCATGCTGCTTTCTTCCGGGCGAAAGGTTATACCGGATCGCATTGAAGCCGCGCTCAAAGAAAGTCCGTTTATTACGCAAGCCATTGTTTTTGGCGATGGCCGGCCTCACATTACCGCGTTTATTGTGCCCGACCTGGAAGCGCTGGCCGAGAGTTTTGAAGACGGGCTAAATAATCCTGAGGCCATCACCACCACCGAAACCTCCTCGCTGCCGTGGTACTGGCTGAGCGATGATGAAAACAGCAACCCCATTGCCACTGCGGCGCACGCCGGCGTAAAGAGCAAGCTCGATCAGGTCATCGACACGGTTAATCAATCGCTGGATCTATTTGAACAAATCGAAAATTATAGCCTGCTTGAGCACGCCTACAGCAAAATTGCCAGTGAGCTGGCCGAACTCACACCCGCCCGCCGCCGCAGCATCGGCGAACGTTACGCCACCCTGATCGAGTCAATGTATCCTAAAACGATTTTTCTGACTGATGAGCAGATTACGCTGGTTCATGTTAGCCCCGAGCGGATGCGCCAACTGATGGAAAAAGAAAGCATTCTCGATGCCTGGCTGGCTGATGCCGGTTTGGAATTTCTCTTTGACATGGCCCGCCGCAAACAGATCGATGCCGCATCGATTGTGCATATTTGCGATACGGCGGCCAGCATCGCCCAAATGGTCAACGAAGAGCGCGCCCTCTCAACCGCGCTCATTGTCGGCGACCCGCCGCGCATCGCCCGACATCTGCCGCCCAGCCAAATTCAGCTCCTGCAAATGGAACATATTCGCCGCATGCGTAAAAATCTCACAGCATTGGCAAAAATGGTCGACGGCAAAGTGTTAGGCTATGTCATCGACAAACACGGCTATGTACGCGGTATCCACAAGCTGGATGATCAATTGGATTATCAGGCTAACCATGCGCTGCTAGGTCCCCAATTTCGCCGACACGCCGCGATTTCCGGCTTGTGCGATGCCCTGGTTTTTTATGTACCGCGTGGCGGCAAACAGGTTAGGGTTTTCGCCGAAGGGCAACTGGTGGGCCGCTACTCAAACGGCGACTGGTCGCAAGATGTCATGCCCCGAGTTGATGACGTGATATCCCAGTTGGCTCACGAGCAGGATTTCGATTTTGAGCTTATCCAACGTCTGCTGCGCTGCGCGTTTCAAATGTCGGAAGATAATCTGGGGGCCATTTTTATCGTGGGCAATGCCGATGCCGTCATCGAAAAATCGGATGCGCCAGAGATCAGCCATTTTGCCTGGATTTTCGGCACCGAGGTCAGCAGCCTCTCAGACGAAGAGTTGATCAATTTTGCCAAACAAGATGGGGCCACGGTCATCGACCACAAGGGCCAATTTAGGGGCTGCATGGTGCTGCTGCGCCCCGATTCCGGCACCAAGGCCGATATCGGCCCCGGCAAAGGCGCACGCCACAGCAGCGCCGCCAAAATAAGCGCCGAAACGAACTGTCTGGCTATCACCGTTTCCCAAGATGGGCCAATTACCATTTACAATAACGGTCATCGGGTTTTGTCGTTGTAAGTGTAGTAATCATCAAAATCAATCCTAATCTCCAGTCTCAAATCTCCAATTTTAGCCTCATTTTTATGCTAAATGGCTCACTTCGTTACTCCCCTGTAACTAATTTGTAACTCATTTGTGCAATAATAGCCTCATAACAGTTTGAACGTAACATTTGTTCAGAATAAAGGTAATCTATCAAATTTCTGCAAGGCCAGACGCCGATAGACGCCTAACCTTGTGCGTTTGATACTTCAAACCCAACCACATTAACTAATCAGTCTCAACGCATAGTTGAGGGAGGATATCATGTATCACAAAATTTTAGTTCCTTTGGATGGCACCAAACGCGCCGAAAGAATTCTTGACCAGGTTGAAGAATTAGCTCACGATGACGAAGCCCAAATTATCCTGTTAAGAGTTATCGACCCTGTTCCATCTTATTACACCGAAGCCCTTCAAAGCGAAGAAAAAGCACCGCTGCAAAACCAACGCGAAATCGCTTCGGTTAACTACCTTGATCCTATCGATGAAGATCTTGAAAACCGACGTGTAAGAGTAACCAAACGTGTCGCGACCGGCCCAGTTGTAGAAACCATCATCAACGTTGCCGAACAAGAAAATGTCGATCTGATTGCCATGGCCAGCCACGCCCGCACCGGTTTATCCCGCATGTTCAATGGCAGTGTCACCGACGAAGTTCTCCATGCTACCAATCGGCCCATGTTAGTTGTCCGGTCGCTTGACGACTAACCCATTTCATCCACACCAACATTCATCTTTTTGAGGCGCAGCACTGCGCCTCTTTTTTTGTTTTCTAACCACCCCTTTGATAAAACCTACGTTTGTGCTACCATACAGGTTAAATCTCCACATCTTTTGAAGACGATGAACTTAGTTACCCTACAAAAGGTCTCAAAACAATATAGTGAACGTGTGCTTTTCAATCAGGTCGATCTCCAAATCAACGAAGGCGATCGAATTGGCTTGATTGGTATTAACGGCAGCGGTAAAACCACACTGCTGCGGCTTATTGCCGGGTTGGAACCACAGGACGAAGGCAAGGTGACGGTTTGGGGCGGCGTGCGGGTTCAATACTTGGCCCAAGAGCCGGAATTGGATGACAAGCTGTCGGTGTTGGAGCAGCTTTTCCACAGCGACTCGCCTCAAATTCAGCTTCTGCGCCGCTACGAGTGGGCCAGCCAGCAGTTACAACACCAACCCGACAGTGCCGAATGGCAGCAAAAGGTGGCCGCGCTTAGCGACGAAATGGGGCGCACCGGCAGTTGGGCCGCCGAGGCCAAAGCCAAAGCGGTTTTAACCCGGCTCGGTATTACCGATTTCGCGGCTAAAATCAACACGCTCAGCGGTGGACAGCGTAAGCGCGTTGCTCTGGCCCAGGCGCTCATCGACCGGGCCGATTTGCTCATCCTTGATGAGCCGACCAACCATATCGACGCCGAGACCATCGCCTGGTTAGAAGGCTATCTGGCGACTGAACCCGGCGCGCTGTTGATGGTTACCCACGACCGCTACTTTTTGGATAATGTGGTCAATCGCATTGTGGAACTCGACCGGCGGGAGTTGGTTAGTTACCCCGGCAACTACAGCCACTACTTAGAGCTGCGTGAAGCGCGTCATGAGCAGTTGGCGGCTGCCGAAGATAAACGGAGAAACTTGCTTCAGAGCGAGTTAGAGTGGCTGCGGCGCGGCGCACAGGCACGCAGCACCAAGCAAAAGGCCCGCAAGCAGCGCGTTGAGGCCCTACAGCAGATCAGCACCGATCAGGGCCAGCAGGTGTCGA
This sequence comes from Anaerolineae bacterium, assembly GCA_020433835.1. The sequence goes on from JAGRBY010000017.1 coordinate 23,454, forward strand.
TGGCGTTGACCAGCCGCCGGTTGGGCAAAAAGGTATTGGAAGTTGATCAGCTGGCCAAAACGTATGGAGAAACCGTTATCTTTCAAGCGGTTGATTTAATTCTAGAACCGGGCGACCGCATCGGCATTATCGGCCCCAACGGAGCCGGAAAAAGCACCTTGCTCAATATTCTGGCCGGCAAAACCGCGCCCGACAGTGGCGCGGTGGTATGGGGCGAAACCGTGCAGTTAGGCTATTACGATCAACAAAGCGATGACCTGATCGAATCGATGCGGGTGATTGATTTCATCCAAAAAGAGGCTCCGGTTATCCAAACCAAAGATGGCCCGCTATCTGCCTTTCAGGTGCTGGAATGGTTTCTTTTTCCCAAAGCCAAGCAGTACACCCAAATCGGCTCGTTAAGTGGCGGCGAGCGGCGGCGGCTCTACTTGCTTTACATTTTGCTGCACCGGCCTAACGTGCTACTGCTCGATGAGCCAACCAACGATCTGGATATTCAAACGCTTAATGTGTTGGAGGCATTTCTGGACAGCTTTGAGGGCAGCTTAATTGTGGTTAGCCACGATCGCTACTTTCTCGACCGTACGGTGGACTTTTTGGTTAGCTTCAACAACAGCCAACTAAGCCCACGTTATCCAACACCCTTCAGTACCTATCAACGGCTGCTCGAAGAAGCCCAAACCCCAACCGATGCTGCCGCACCCGACAAAACGCCTGCTGAGACGAAGGATACCAAACCGCGCAGCAGCCGACGCAAACTAAGCTATAAGGAGCAGCGCGAACTTGAAAGCGCCGAAATGCGCATCGACGCTTTGGAACAGCAGCAGCAAGCCCTGCAACAGGCCATCAACACCAGCGGCAGCGATTACACCAAATTGCAAGCCCTCGCCGCCGAACTCCAACAAATCGAAACCGAACTGGAAGCCGTGATGGAACGCTGGCTTGAACTTTCGGAAATCGCCGAAGGGTAATCTGCTGCTATGGTCGACATCCTTACCGCTATCGCTCCCATTTTTTGCTTGATTATGCTGGGAACCGTTCTGCGCATGCTCAACTTCCCCGGCGATGCCTTCTGGCCGCTTTCGGCCCGGTTAGTTTACTTTCTTTTCTTCCCGGCCCTACTGATCAACACCTTGGCCCCGGCCGATCTAACGAATGCGGCGGTTTTGCCGTTGGGTTTTAGCGCCGTGGTCGCTGTACTGGCTATCACGCTGGGGCTGGTTGTGCTCAAAGGGGTTATCCACTTAGAAAATCGGGCCTTTACATCGATTTTTCAGGGGGGCATTCGACACAACAGTTACGTGGGGCTGGCGGCAGCGGCCAGTCTCTTCGGTCCGCCGGGGATAGCGCTAACAGCCATTCTATTTGCATTTGTTATTCCGCTGGTTAATGTGTTATGTGTTTCAGTATTAAGTTACTATACGGCTGAAACCACCGTCGACGGGGCGCGTATCATCAAATCGATCATCAAGAATCCGTTGATTGTGGGTTGTGTGGTGGGTATTGCTCTTAACCTCACCGGTTTGGGGTTGCCGTTGGGCAGCGGTGAGGTGCTCGGTTTGCTCAGCCGGGCGGCACTGCCGTTGGGGCTGCTGATTGTCGGGGCCGACCTCAACCTGGCGCTGATGACCAAGTCAACCGCCGGGATTGTTTTCTCAAGCGGCTTAAAATTAGTAATCTATCCGCTGCTGGTTGCGCTGGCCTGCGGTTGGTTAGGCGTAACCGGCGAAAGTTACGCCGTTGCCATTTTGTTTGCCTCGCTGCCCACGGCCACTTCGGCCTACATTTTGGCCGTAGAGCTGGGCGGTGATGCGCAGTTGATGGCCGCCATTATCACCGGCCAAACCCTCATTGCAGCAGCAACAATGCCGCTTGTATTGGCCTGGCTAGCGTGAAACCAAAGCGCCCTGCTCGTGAACCCACACCCAGGTGCCTTCGTTGTCATCGGTAGCCGGCAGCCAGGCAGAGTTGCCCTCTGGGGTGGCCCAATCGTACAGCCATTTAGCATCTGCCGGGGCTAAATTAACGCAGCCGTGCGAGTGTTTGATGCCGAAACGATCGTGCCAATAGGCTCCGTGCAGCGCATAGCTGCCGCTAAAATAGAGCGCCCAAGGCACATCCTCCAAAAAGTAATAATCAGAGAAGCCCTCGCGACCGCTCATTTTACCTTGCTCAATCTTGACCCAAACCTGAAACAAGCCTTCTTCTGTCTGCCACCAAGGCAAACCGGACGATACAAGGGTAGCATACACCATCTTATTACCCTCATAGGCGGCCAAGGTCTGTTCGTAAAGATCGACTTCGATCCACTTGTCCCGGGGTCCAACCCCCTCCGGGCGCGGCTTGGCGTTGATGATACCCACTTTACCTTGCTCAATCCAATGGCCGTTGGCAATCTTATACCAAACCCGATCATGAATGCGTCGTTCGGACAGAATATTGACAATGTCGTAACGTTTAAGCCATTGCTTCGTCTCTTCATTGGGTGCGGTGGCTGGTTTTTCAGCCGTCCAGGTATCGAACACAATCCAGGCAAAACGGTTTGCCCGCGGTGAAGTTATTCCGTGAAAAGTCGAGGGTTCAAAGAATTGCAGGTAATCGGCCTGTACATACTCATCATCATTGATGTTATACCACAGTTGATCTCTAACCTTGACGGCATCTTTTTCCGGCAGGCTAACCCAGACATAGCCGCTGTCCAGCCAGCGCACCGGGGGATTGCCTAGGGCTGCGTCGTTGGGGTGGGCATAAACCGGTACGCCGCCCGTTGCCACCTTGGCATAGGTCAACGTCAGCAGAGAGGATGACTCCGGAGGCGGCGACGCGGCAGTGGTTATATCAGCTTGTTCTTGTTTGATGGTTTGAGCGAGCGCCACCGGGTATGTAAAAAGAGTAACCAGGCACGCCAAGAAAAGAGTGATCCCCAATTTGGTCACGCGTAGAATCTCCCCTCCAACAGGCAAAACAGTGGGAGGAAGCAGAGGTTCCCATATGCTCCCTCCCAGTTGTCGTGGATGTATCAATGTAATTTTAAAATCACCTATCTACATTCACGCATCTCCTATAGTTATAATACGCATTATAGCACTATTCCTTCAAAAGTTTCTAACCAATTTCCATACCTTATTGACGCTCCAGTCTAAAGCTTGTCATTTTGCTCAGTCTGCGGTTACAATAGGGTATCGATCTCGACCTGCCGGTTTTTCTTTTGCTTCCTCTCTCAATGCGTAGAATACAGGCGCAAGCTGCCTTACCATCGTAATGCCATCGAGTAATACCCTGGACAAAGTAAAACCCATGAATGCCCTGCGGCAATGCAAACACTGTGCCACCGAAATAGCGGCACCCGCCTCTGATGTTGATACCCACCAGCCGATCACCTGCCCGGTCTGTAACGCCGTCTTTTATGCGACTGACGACGAGAAAGCCCTTGTGCCGTTTACGCCGTCAACCCGCAGCCTACCTGCAAAAATGACCATCCGGGCTGTGGATGATGAACTGCTCATCACCCGCCACCGGCGAGGAGTTCTATTCATAGGGTTGTTAGCTATAACGTCATTTTTACTGCTCTTTGGTCTTTTCGGCAGCGAGATGCATACCCTCGAATTTCTTATGAACCCCCTTGCCTGGATCATCGCCTCGTTCTTTTACTACAGCCTTAAAAATACGGTAAATACCACCCATATCCGCATCAGCCCTACCGCGCTGCAAATTAACGAAGGTCCGCTCCTGCCCAGGTGGCACACATCCGTTACCGCATCGAATATTACCCAACTCTATGTAAAAAAGATCGTCCGGCGCGGTAACAAGAGTACAACCACAACCTACGATCTTAATTTTGTTCAGAAGATAGGCTCTGACAGAACCATCGTGACCGGCCTGGAAAGAGCAGAGCAAGCCCTCTTTCTGGAGCAAGAGATCGAACGCTTCTTAGGGTTTGAGGATCGCTCCATCAAGGGTGCCCATGAGGCCAATCCCTTTGCCGATTTTACCGGCTGGCGCACCTTTGCCGATACCAACCACCTCACCTATACCTACGGCAAACTCCTGGCCGGCCATCGTGTGCATGGTTATCATGAGGACCACTGGGTTGAGCTGCTGATCATGCAGCCGCGCCTGGCCCTTTCGCCGCAAACGCGGCTAACGATAACCGCTGTTGATCGCCCCAAAAAGTTCCCTCTAACCCCCGATTCGTTGACGTTGGCTGCCGCCACTAACTTGCTGGCTGCTCCGATCCAATCACCCGTGGATTTGCGTGGAAAGTTTGAGATTATGGAGGAAGGCAAAATACTTTTCTATGAAGAAGCCGAAGTGCAGACTGAAGCTCTCTACCTGCAAATTGTGTTCGATTGGCTTGTACGCTTTAGGCCGGCTTACCCGCACATTATCGCTTTAGAGGGGGCGATGATGCCCCGGCTGCAGCCCATCGCGCTTGATAACAACCACCCGGCTCAGCCCCTGGCCAGACATCTTATCAAAACTATCGCAGCCGCAACCCGCCATCTGGCCCATGCCGATGCAACCCTGTTGCTGTGCCCCGATTGTCTAACGCGCACCACGGTTCACCAGATCGATCTGGGCTGGGCCGCACTCATTACCTATTACGGCTGTCGCCAGTGCCATCAAAGCAGAAACTTTCTCAATGCCAAACAGGTTGTAGCGGTGTTGGATCATAAGGCCGGGTCGAAGAAGCTCAAGCAGAAAGGCCAAACGCTGCGGGTTAACGGGCTGGCCCGCTCGGCTCTGTTCGATTTTAACGCCCTGGCCATTGTCGCGGCCACCGATGAGGAGGTCGAACGGTGGGCCATCCAGGTCGGCAACGACACCGACCCGGTTCGCCAGGGCCGGTATAAACAACTCACCTGTACCATCGCGCCCGACTGTGCCTTATCGGAAAACACACTGCGCATTCTGCGCCGCACATTCGGGCCGGTGCAAATTGAGCCTGCTGGGGAATAATTAAATAACTTATACACTCCATCAAGTAAATAGTAATTGGTAATTAGGCAGAGAAGCCAATCACAAATTACTATTTACCAATTACCCAATCTTTTCACTCTACTTCAACCGGCTCAAGTACTGATGCACAAACTGAACCGCAATCGACCCTTCGCCTACAGCAGAAGCGACCCGCTTAACGGAATTCGACCGCACATCACCCACCACAAAGATACCGGGCACACTGCTCTCCAACAAATACGGCGACCGATCAAGCGGCCAATCGCGGGGCAGCTTACCATCAACCAATAGCTGCGGGCCGGTCAGCACAAAGCCGTGTCGATCCATCGTCACCACGCCGTTGAGCCAATCGGTACACGGAACCGCGCCGATAAAGATAAAGAGTGCCGCGGCCACCTTTGTCTCCTCGCTGCCGCTGGTCAAATCGCGGATAGTCAGGCAATCCAAGTGGTCGTTCCCCTGTACATCGCTAACAATACTTTGCAAGCGCACCGTTATATTCGGATGCTGCACGATACGATCGACCAAATACTGCGACATCTTCGCCTCTAACGATTCGCCGCGTACCACCATTGTCACCGAAGTGGCATACTGGGCCAGATAGAGCGCGGCCTGTCCGGCCGAGTTACCCGCGCCGATAATAAACGCATCCTGATCCTGGCAAGCTGTCACCTCGGTCAGAGATGCGCCATAGTAGATACCGGCTCCGTTAAGCCGCTTGACGCCGGGGATAGTGGGGGTGCGGTAAGACAGCCCCACGGCTACAATTAGCGCATGACACGATATTTCGCTGCCGTCAGCCAGGGTTAGAATGCGGTAGGGGCCTTCCAGCCGCACCGAGGTCGCTTCCTGAGGCGTCAACAGTTCAACGCCAAAACGGCGAGCCTGGTCGGTGGCCCGGCGGGCCAAATCACTGCCGCTCAAACCGTGGGGAAAGCCCAGATAATTCTCAATGCGCGAACTGGTACCGGCCTGGCCGCCCGGTGCCATCCGTTCAATCATTACCGTGCGCAGCCCTTCCGATGCCCCGTAAACCGCCGCCGCCAGCCCGGCCGGGCCACCGCCCACAATGGCTAAATCGTAAAACTTCTCGGTTGCTTGCCTGCGCAGCCCCACTTTATCGGCCAGGTCTGCCGGAGCCGGCGTTATCAACACCTCGCCTTCAGGCAGAATAACCACAGGCAAGGTGGTATGATCCACCTCAAAATCAGTCAGAATAGACTCGGCTTCAATATCCAGTTCGATGTCGTGGTACTGATACGGCACGTGGTTACGGGCCAGAAAATCCTTTAACTCATGCGTTTCCGACGACCAGCGGTGGCCGACAATACGAATACCGCTAAAAGATGGCCGGTACGAACTCTGCCAATCATCCAGCAGATCATCCAAAATGGGGTACAGCTTTTCATGGGGGGGATCCCACGGCTTTAGCAAATAGTAGTGAATAGCGGCTGCATTGATGGCATTGATGGCAGCATCGGTATCGGCATAGGCTGTCAGCAAAACGCGCTTGGCTTCAGGGTAAAGCCCGGCCGCCTGCCCCAGAAACTCTACGCCACTCATATGCGGCATGCGTTGATCAACCAAAAAGAGGGCAACCGGTTCGTTACGCTGTTTAAGCTCCTGCAGCGCCTCAAGCCCGGCCGCACCGGAGTCGGCTCGTAAAACACGGTATGTTTCTCCATACTGACGGCGTAGATCACGAGCAACCGCCCGCAGCACACCCGGATCATCATCAATAGAAAGGATAGCTGGTTTTGTCATTGTACGTGTTTCCTACCTCTCCTAAAATAGCGCTATAAGAGCCTCAAATATTGAACCTACGGACCTGCTTATAAGCGTGATCAGGCCACACTCACCGGCACTCCACACTTTAAAAATAACAAGAACTGAGCCAATAGTATAGCTTTCGTTCAGTTCGGGGTCAATATGGAATTGAATAATCTATGGGAGTGAAGAGACGGGAGATCGAAAGATGGGGGGTGATATAAACCTCATCCTCAACCCTGGTCTCCCGTTTGTAGTTTGTTCGTATCCGGTTTTGTTATAGATAACCCAAGTTGC
>JAGRBY010000180.1 GCA_020433835.1 Anaerolineae bacterium
AAGAGGAGATCAACCAATCACCCGACTTGTGCATCTGGTACTCCACCTGGCTGATCACAAGCGGCGAGTTCAACCGAGTTGAGAAACTTCTGGACACAGCCGAACGCTTGGCCCAAACCAGCGGCAACCTGTCCCCACTGACCGGTGTTTACGTCAACCGCGCTACCGTCGGCTTTCTGCGCGACGATGCCCACTACACCTTTGAAAATGCCCGGCAGGCGCTGGCTTACTTCGACGACGGCAATCAGTTTGTCCACCATCGGGTCATGGAAGTGCTGGCCCGTGGTCATTTCCTTAAAGGCGAGCTGGCCGAGGCCGAACGAGTTTGGGCCGAAACAATGGCCCTGGCCCAGGCCGCCGATAACCAACGCACCTTACTGTTTGCCCGAGCCGCTCAGGGGGAATTACAACGAGCCCGAGGCCAGTTACGCCGCGCGGCCCAACTCGATCAAGAGCTGCTGCGTCTGATCGGCGAGCGACCGGCTGATGTCATCAAAATTAGGGCGCTGGCCCGCCTGGCGAGCCTCCATTATGAGTGGCACCAATTAGACCAGGCGCAACAGTACACCCACCAAGCCCTGGAACTGGCCGGACAGACGCAGCGAGAAATATTTGCCCGTCTGGCTTACTTGACGCTGGCGCGGATCGATGTGGCACTGGGCGAAGCGAATAAGGCGATTACGATGCTCGAACAGGCCAAAGTGTTGGCCCAGTTTATGGGCGGCGAACAGCCCCAGCGCGAAGTCAACGCCGCCCAGGTTCGATTGTGGCTGGCTCAGGCCACGTCTTCGTCCGATGCCTCGGCAGAAGTAGCCGGCCAAAGTCTAACCACCGCAATTGATTGGGCCGACGGCCAACGCCTTGACCCGCACGGCGACCTGCCCTACGAGGGCCAAGTGACCTATCTGGCCCTTTGCCGGGTTTTCATTGCCCGGCACCGACCGAACCAAGCGCTAAGCCTGTTGGATCGGCTGCTGCCCCCGGCGGAGACAGCCGGCCGACAGGGTGAGGTGATCGAGATGTTAGTTCTCAAAGCCCTGGCCTACCAGGCGTATTATCAACCTAACCCAGCCATAACCACCCTCATCCAGGCTCTCAGCCTGGCCGAACCGGAGGGCTACATCCGGACCTTCGTCGATGAAGGATTGCCAATGGCCCAACTCCTGCTAACCCTCAGCCAGCGCCCCTCAGCCGTCAATCGGGCCTACCTCGATACTCTCCTGGCGGCCTTCCCTGATTTCGGCTTGACAATCGACGCTCTACGCGATAACGCTCCCCTAATCGTCAATCATCAATCAGAAATCGTCAATCAGAAATCGTCAATCGTCAATCTCATTGAGCCTTTAAGCAACCGTGAACTGGAAATCCTGGCGCTCATGGCCCAGGGCTTAACCAACGGTGAAATCGGCCAACAAATCTTCATCTCGGCCCAAACGGTTAAGGTCCATACCCGTAACATCTACGGCAAGCTGGGCGTTAACAGCCGGCGGCAGGCCGTCACCAAAGCCAGAGCCTTGGGCCTGATAACCTGACCCCATAAGCGCAGCCGTCGCCCATTACCCTAGCCAACGTCTTCAAAAGTCCATCTAACCCCAGTGGGCTTTTTGTTTCCCACCCCAATACCACCATCAATACCCCGTCATGGGGGATGCCACTACCACCGCCCGTCGGATATACTGACCTCAATAAGTTCAATAAACCTTAGCCAATCAAATTCAAAATCAATGAATTAAAAGGGAGACTATACAATGCAACCTACCGTAACTTTAACCAAAAAATCAGGTAAAGGCTTGACCGACCGGGTCATCTCCGAGATGGCCACGTTCTTCACCGTTAATCCGGGCCAAGTGGAGGAGCTTCGCCAAGCGTGTGAGCGGTTCGCCGCTGTGGCCCTCCAGGCCGACCCGACGGTCGTACAACGAAGCGGTCTACGCGACTCGCGGCACGTGCTCTTCGACAACGATCAGCGACTCCTGTGGGCCACGACCTTTGAGACCGAATGGGATCCATATATTGATGACGCCGTCATGGTCATGGGCTTCCGAGCCTTTGTCGACTGGATGCAGTACACCGTCGAGGGCAGCACCATCATCAAATCGATGAAGGACTCGCTCATGGTAAACGGCCCCAGCCTCAGCACAGAGAACAGCGGCGAAATCGATCAGTTCCTGTCCGCGAACACCAGCGACCTCAAACGCATCCTGCAGTCGGTTCAGGCGCCCGCAGCCGGGTACTGGAATATACTCGCCGATCAAACGATCCCGCAGATTCGCAAGGCCCAGCGGGTAGAAGCAGCCTTCCAGCAGGTTCTCGACCAACCCGAAGCCGCCGAGGCACTCTCGCATCCGGCCTTACAGCCCCTGCTTGAAGAAGCAGCTGACTAATAGCAATGCTCGATAGCGCGGCGACGCTAAGATTGGTCGCCGCGCCCTCATTGACAACTTACATTCATTCAAGGTAACTATTGAGCCAATCGCGAGAGATATCAGGAGGCTAAGGCTAAGCAGACAAAATCAAGTTAAGCCGCCAAGCCTTCAAGAAATCGGCTCCATTTTCTATGCTTTTTTCTTAGCCTTCGCCTTAGCCTCAGCCTAATTTACGCCATGCAATCTTGCGGCTGAACAGCTACCATTCACGCTAAAGTTAAGGAGACAACCATGTCTAAAGCAGGCGATGTCTTTGAAAATCCGGTAACCGGCGAACGGGCGGTAGTCCGCATCGGTTCCGAGGAGTCGACCGACGGTTGGTTGGTCAACGACCTCTATGTGCGCCCCGGTGGCGCGGTTAGTGGCGAGCACGTTCATCCCACCATCATCGAGCGCTTTACCGTTCAACGCGGGCAGGTTGGCTTTCGGATTGGTGGGCGCGAAACCGTGGCCGAACTGGGCCAGCCGGTAACCGTACCCGCCGGCGTAACCCACGACTGGTGGAACGCCGGCAGCGACGAGGCCCACGTTCTCATCGAGATTTATGACCCCGCCAACCGGTTCGGGGAGATGATTATCGATCTATTTGGTCTGGCCCAGGATGGCAAAACCAATGCCAAGGGCATGCCCAATCTGTTTCAAACGGCCCTCTTTTCACTGGAATATGAGGATGTACTCTACTTTACCAACCCGCCGCGCTGGGTCCAAAAGATTTTGTTCAGTCTAATTGCCCCCATCGCCCGGCTGCTGGGGTATCGCGGCACTTACCCGGAATACCGGCGTCGCGCCCGGGCCAATGTCGAGATGGTGGCCTCGACCGCGTCATAGAAGTAACGCAGCTATGACATCAAATATACTTACGGTGAAAACATTTTTCACAGGAGAGAAACCATGCCCTCAGAAGCAAACATCACGCTTGAGCTAAACAACATTCAGGCCGGCGCATTACGCCCCCGGCCCAAAACCTACAGCGGTGCCTACTTTCTACTGCACATCGACGATCGGCAGGCCGGCCGCGAGTTTATCCGCCGGCTCATCCCGGCCCTCGCCTCCGCCGCCGACCCCGACCGGCAAGCCTGGCTGGCTGCCTCGCTCAGCTTTCAGGGTCTCAGAGCTTTGGGCGTGCCGCAGGCGTCGCTCGACAGCTTTCCGCCCGAATTCCAGCAGGGGATGGCCGGTCGGGCCGCCGACATCGGCGACACCAGTGAGAACGCCCCCGACCAGTGGGAGCAGCCGCTCGGGTCGCCCGATGTCCACATCGTTCTGGCTGCGGTTGCGCCTGACGCCACCCAATTCGAAGCGATTGTGGCCCGCGCTTATGACACTTTTAGCGACCTGTCCGGCGTTAGCCTGATCTGGCGACAGGATGTCGCCACCTTGCCCACTGAGCGGGACCCGTTTGGTTTCAAAGACGGCATCGGCCAACCGGCCATCGAAGGCAGCGGCCTGCCCGCCACCAATCCTCACGAAGCGCCGCTCAAGGCGGGTGAGTTCATCCTGGGCTATCAGGACGAAACCGGCGACCTGCTGCCGGGGCCGCAGCCTGAAGTCTTGGGCCGCAACGGTACCTATATGGTCTTCCGCAAGCTGCATACTCGGGTCGCCGCCTTCCGGCAGTATATGCACGAGCGCGCCACCAGCCCGGCCGACGAAGAGCGAATCGCCGCCAAGATCGTCGGGCGCTGGCCCAGCGGCGCACCCCTGGCCCTGGCCCCGGAGCAAGATGACCCTGAACTGGGTGCCGATCCGCACCGCAATAACGCCTTCCTCTACGGCGACGACCCGCGCGGCCTCAAGTGTCCACTCGGTTCCCACGTCCGGCGGGTGCACCCGCGCGACTCGGTTATCGTCGGTGAGGTGCGTCTGCACCGTATGCTTCGACGCGGCACCAGCTACGGCCCGCCGCTGCCTCAAGGCGTCTTGGAGGACGATGGTGCCGATCGCGGGATTATGTTTGCCTTCCTGGGGGCGCACATCGCCCGGCAGTTCGAGTTTGTCCAGGCTCAATGGGTCAACGATGGGAAATTCTTCGGCGCACCCACCGAGAAAGACCCTCTTATCGGCCCAAACGACGGCACCGGCCAGTTCACCATCCCACAGCAGCCCATCCGCCGCCGGATGCAGGGCTTGCCCGCCTTCGTCATCAATCGCGGCGGCGAGTACTGCTTCATGCCCAGCCTGCCAGCCCTACACTGGCTGGCCAATCTCGATACGTAGGTAACGGGTTCATCCGCTTGGGCATATAACACAGAATAAAATTTATGGATCAGGGCGCAGGCATTAGCCCATCCCTCATTCATAATTCCTAATTCATAATTCATAATTCATCTTTTAGGAGGTTATTATGTCTGACCATTTTTCCGGCCCACGGGCCATCGCCGACCCGGCCGCCGATATTGCCGATTTGTACGTTTTTCCCAGCCCGGAACGGCCCGGCTACCTGGTGCTGGTCCTGAATGTCTTTCCGGCGGCCATGCCCGGCACGCTCTTCTCCGATGCCGTTGACTACCGCTTCCGGCTCCGGCCGGTCACTGTCGCAGCTGCCGGAACCAACCATCACTTTGAGGTCGGCCAGACCGAGTATGTGTTTAGCTGCACCTTTGCCGCCCCGGTCAAACCGGTCGGCAGCGAAAGTTGGGTACAAACAGGCACGTGTGCCACCCCCACCGGTGAGGCCATTGCCTTCCGGGTCAATGACGAACAGGGCAGCGAGTCGAACAGCCTTCGCATCTTTGCCGGGCTGCGCCTGGACCCGTTCTTTATCGACCTACCGGGCGTGCTGGGCACGAACAAGGTGCGCCGGCTGGCCTTCAAACCTGAAGGTCAAAACAGTCTCGCCGGCCAAAATGTTCTGACCATCGTCATCGAAGCCAAGAGCGCGGCCTTGTTTGGCTCCGAAAACGGCTCGCTCTTCGCCGTGGTCGGTGAAACAACCACAACCGGCCGAGCACCGCTCCGCCTGGAGCACGTTGGCCGGCCCGAACTCAAGAACGTCGTCCTGTCAGCAAAAGAGTTCGACCCGGTCAACCGCGACCTGGAGATTCGAGATTTGTACAACCAGGAAGATCCGTTCCAACTGGCTCCAACCTACGCCGGAGCGTATCGCGCCCGGTTGAATGCCAATCTGGCCTTCTTCGACAGCCTCGACGACAAAACCGATTGGCCGTTGGACGCGCAGGGCAACCACCCCCTGACCGAACTGCTGCTGGCCGACTTTCTGGTGGTTGATATCTCGAAACCGTTCGCCGCCAACAGCTGCTTCGAGATCGAGCAGGCTTTGCTCAAAGGCGTCGCGCCCGAAACGTGCGGCGGTCGCTCGCTCAACGACGACATCGTAGACAGCCTCTACACCTGGTTGGTCAATGGTGGCAGCGGCCCCCGCATCCGCGACGGCGTTGATCAGGCCACCCGGCCTGCCTCGCAGCACTTTCCGTACCTGGTTAGTGCCAATCCGAACCCACCGGATTTGAAGGCCAGACGGGCGGCCCTGCTGGCTCCAGCGCAGGAGGCAGCGCGATGATCGGCCTGGTTAATGATACTGAAATCACCACCACCAACGGCGTCATCGCCATGGTCAATCTGGATGCGCAGATTGACGGGCTGGAAGCGCAGGCCACCCTGGGGCGATTGACGGCGGCGCAAGGGGCTGAGCTGATTGACCTGCTCATCCTACGCGGACAGGTTTTGGGCTGCATTGCCGACTACGAACGCGCCACCGCGCTGGCCGAAGAACTTGTCGACGAGACCCCGACGGACGGCCTGGCCTGGCTGGCCCGCGCCAAAACGCGCGCGACCTTTCACCGCTTTACCGAGGCACTGGCTGATCTTGATGAGGCCAATCGCCTTGGCGCGAAGCAGACTGAGCTGGACGCCGAGCGCGCCGCCATCTTTCAGGCACTCGGACGCTATGACGAGGCGCTCGACCTTCGCCGCAGTGCGGTTGAATACCGGCCCGATTTCGCGGCACTGGGCGCGCTGGCCGGCTTGCAGGCCGAACGCGGCCAGGTCGCCGAGGCCGAGCGCCTGTTCAGCGCAGCGCGAGAGCGGTATCAGGGCGTCTCACCCTTTCCCATCGCGCTGCTCGACTTTCAGCACGGGGTGATGTGGCTGGGTCAAGGGGATCTATCCGCCGCCCGCTTCTGGTTCGAGGCCGCCCGCCGCCGCCTACCCACCTATGCTCCGGCGCTGGGCCATCTGGCTGAAGTTGAGGCTGCTCTGGACGACTGCGAGTCAGCCATCAATCGGCTGCGTCCGCTGGCCGTTGCTGCCGACGATCCGGAATATGCGAGCATCCTGGCCGATCTTCTCAGCGACGCCGGTCAAACCCGCGAGGCCGACCGCTGGCGTGCCCAGGCAGCGGCTCGCTATGATGAATTGATGGCGCGTCACCCGGCCGCCTTCGCCGATCACGCCGCTGAGTTTTGGCTCACCGTTGGCGCAGACGCAGAACGCGCGATTCAGCTAGCCCGCCAAAATCTAACCATCCGCCAAACGCCTCGCGCCGAGGCGCTGTACCGGCGGGCTGCGCTGGCACAGGAGTTAGGGTAATTAGTAATTAACCTCAGTTCGGAGTTTAGGAAAATGGACAGAATTAACAGGATTTATAAGATGAAATTAAGGAGAAATCTTTTCAATCTTGTAAATTCTGTCTAATTGTCGAACTCAGGTTAATTGGTAATTGGTAATGATTATTCAATCTCCAGTCTCCAATTACCAGTTACCAATTACCAATTACTTTTCCCTAAAATTGCTTTTGTATTCCTTAGACCATTATGAGGTGTACCATGTCCAACCATTACGATATGCTTGTCATCGGCTCCGGCCCGGCCGGGGAAAGCGCGGCTCAAATTGCAACTTATTTCGGGCAGCGCGTGGCTATTATTGAACGGAACCTGCCCGGCGGAACGCCGACGACGCGCGGTGGCGCACCCACCAAAACGCTGCGCGAAGCGGCGCTGGCGCTGACCGGTTTCTATCAGCAGGAAGTGTATGGCGTCGATCTCGGCGCGCCGCCGACGGTGGCGCTCGATAAATTGGCCGAGCGAACTCGGCAGGTGTGCCAATCGCTGCAAGCGACGACTACCCGCCGGATTGCCCAGTGGGGCATCACCTACTTGCAGGGCACGGCCAAGTTGGCCCCGGCGGGGAAGGTTCTCCTGACCGAAGCGGATGGTAACGTCAGCACGTTATCGGCGCGGGTCATTCTGATCGCGACCGGCTCTCGACCGCTGCGCCCCGCTAACGTCCCCTTCGACGACCCCGCCGTCTTCGATGTGGACGGCATCTACAGTCTGACGGCCCTGCCGCGGAGTATGTGCATTGTGGGCGGCGGGCCGGTCGGGGTTGAATTTGCCACCATCTTCAATGCGCTGGGGACCAAAGTGACCCTGGTTCAAATGGCCGACCGGCTGGCTCCGACGATGGACGGCGAGCTATCGTGCCTGATGGCCCAGATTTTTGAAGAGCGCGGCGTCCGGGTCATTCTGGGGGCCGGGACGGAGGCCGTCACCCGCCAAGGCGATCACCTTCAAGTTAGCCTATCGAACGGCGCAACCTGCGAGGCCGAAGCCGTCTTTTTCGCCACCGGCCGCCGCCCGAACACCGAAGGTCTGGGGCTGGCCGAGGCCGGCATACAGGTCGATGAGCGGGGCTACATTGTGGTTGATCGCAACTTCCAAACGAGCCTGCCGGGGGTGTATGCCGCCGGCGATATCTTGGCCCCCGGACTATCGTCGGTGGCGATGGAGCAGGGTCGGGTGGCCGCCTGCCACGCCTTCGACATCGATTTTCTGGAAAGGGTGGACCCGATTCCTATCTCGGCGGTATACGGTATGCCGGAGATGGCCGGGGTCGGGTTGACGGAAGAGGAATGCCGGGCGCAAGGGCTGGATTATGCCGTGGGCCGGGCCACGTTTGCCAGCATCCCTCGCGGGGCCATCTCCGGGCACGATGGGCTGCTGAAGCTGATTTTCCGGCGAGACGACCGCCGGCTGCTGGGCATTCATTGTCTGGGAGAAATTGCGTCGGAGATAATCGGCGCGGGGCAGATGGTTCTGCACTACGGCGGCACCATCGACATCTTCAGCGCGATCACACTGCCCACACCCACCTACAGCTATGCTTACAAAAATGCGGCCTTCGATGGGTTACGGGGTCTCAACGCCCCGTTGAACAAATGATGGAAATCACAATGTTAGATAAGTTACGCGACCGAGCAACTCGAATATTGGCCGAAACCGGCCGGTGTACCCTGGCTACCAGCGGCCCGGCCGGTCTCCAGGCATCGATGGTCCCTTGCGCCGGGCAGGGAACGACCCTCTATTTGCTGGTTCCCGACACATCGGACCATCTGTTCAACCTGGAGAGCGATCCGCATGTAGCCCTAACCGCCGATAGCTGGCAGCTGCACGGCACCGCCACTATCGCTCAAGACAGCCCGGAGGTGTTTACGACTCAGCAGCGCCAATGGCATATCATCGTCCGGGTGACGCCGATTCGGCTGCACATCCTGCCGATGATGTGTGGTCCGGCGGATTATGCCGAGACTATTGATTTTGATGGCTAACGAAGCCACAGGTTGCCGAGCGCATCACAAGCAAAATGAAGCTCAATTAGCGCCGGTCCCAGTCTACCTCAATACGCGCATCACCGCCAAAGTCCTGATATTCCACAGTAATCGTGTGGTTGCCCTCGCCAACATCATCAAACGAGCCTTTGCTGGTGCCACCGTTATCTGAGTCTTCCCCGAAGACGAGCCAGTTATCCAGATAAATTCTAACCCGATCTTCTTCATCCAGTTTGGCCCGGAATTCGTAATCTCCTTCTTTTAATTTGACCGTTTTCTGCCAGCGCACCGAGAAATAGTCATCGTTCATGCCGGAAACCGGTTCGTCATTATCCCAATCAAAATCGACGTCCTCGTCCTCACGCACCAGGAAGGGTGCCCCCTGAAAGTCCGGATTGTTGTAATATTCACCCACCCAGTTATCATAAGAGACGAGCGTCTTCTCGAACCAGACTTTGGCGTGCGCATCGCCGGCTTCCTCGAAATATTCGACAATGAGGGTATGGATGCCCGGCTTGATATCGCCAAAAGCGCCGGAATGAAGCACATAGGGGTTGGTATTCCACTCGTCAATAATCAGCCAGCCATCCAAATACAGTTTAACCCCATCATCAACATCAGCCATAAAGCGATAGTCACCCTCCTCGGTAAATTCAAAGGGGCGAGTCCAGCGCACCGAGAAATAATCGGCCGGGACATTCGGTCCGGGGCTATCGGCTCCCCAGTTAAAGTCGAGCGCGGGGTCGTCGCGAACCAGAACCGGCTCACCATCCAGGCTGAGATTATCATAATACTCACCGCGCCAACTGCCCAGAGAGGGGACAGGCAGGGTGGGGCTGGCCGTGGGCATGTCCATCGCCGTGGGTACAGGCACCGCTGTGGCTATAGGCACCGCCGTGGTGACGACGGCTAAGGGGGAGGCCGTTGGGGTAGGTCCGTCGACACCCTCGGCCCTGGGCAGGCGCGACACGTTGCTCTGACAGAAAGCAGCACTGGCGTCGATCCAGCCACTCTCTTTCTGCCGTGTCTCAACCAGAACCCAGATGTCATCGGCCTCATAAATTTTGATGGCCGAGAGCACCGTCCCGGCCGCCAAAGTTCTGATCGACGCGTAATTGGCGTCAGGCCCACTTCTCAACTGAACGGTATCTGAGCTGACCACGCAGGCAACGCCGCTCGCGGCGGAAGGTGTACCGGAGGTCGGTGAAGCTGTGGGTGAGCCGGATGGCAGGGTATCGCCCTGGCGGATCAAGGCTTCAGCGGCGGGTGTCGTTGGGGTTGTCGTTGGACTGGACGTGGGCGTAGTGGGCGGGGCAGTGCTTGTTGCCAGAGGCGTCGTCGCGACGGCGGTCGTATCGGTCGGGGTAGCGGTCACTTCAATCGCAACGGGTGTAGGCGTAGGCGGTATTTCAGCCGGTGAACAGGCGGTCAAGCAGCTAACGGCCAGGCATAAAACCGGCCAGATAGCGATCACGAACGGTTGATAAACTTTGTTTCCCATAGATTCCTCCCCCAAGCCAGACTGTAGTCAATCTTAAGCGTTCAGCTATCAGCCTTCAGTCGTCAGCTTTAACCATAATGACGGCCTTTAGGGCGCCATGACCGGCTTTTCCCAATATTTGCCAGAACAGGCCAAAAGCTGATAGCTGATAGCTGACAGCTAAGGGCTGAACGCTTTTTCTACAAGAATATACTTAAGGAGGCTGGAAAACCTTCAGTTTTCATTGCTCAGGGCAAAAGAGGCGCAAAAAATCGGCCGGTAAACTGAACCGCTGACGGCAGGGTAAAAATCTCCCGACCGTCAGCGCCATCAGCCAGCTACTTCCTAGTGACGAAATTTATCCAGCGCCGCCGCCATCGCTTCAGGAAAGCCAACCCCGCCATGGCCGGCCTCATCCAGAATGTGTAGCTCACTCTTGGGCCAGGCCCGGTGTAAAGCCCAGGCTATATCCAGAGGACCGGAAATATCCCAACGGCCGTGGATTAGGACGGCCGGAATGTGGGCCAAACGGGGCATCCCGGCTAGCACCTCACCATCGGCTAAGAAGCAGCCGTGACTCCAGTAATGGGTGACCAGGCGAGAAAAGATAAGACGAAACTGGGGGTCCTGGTAACGTGGGCTGGGTTCCCAGCCCGGCATGAGCGAAACATGGGTGTCCTCCCACCGGCACCACGCGAGGGCCGCCCGTTCATGGATCTCCGGATCGGGGTTGGCTAAGAGTCGGGCATAGGCCGCGGCTAAGTCACCCCCGCGCTCAGCCTCAGGCACCAACGTGGTAAAACGCTCCCACTCACGGGGAAAGATCCGGCCCATATCACGGGTGATCCAAGCGATTTCCCGGTGTGTTCCAGCCGTCACCGCTCCCAAGACTATCGCCCTGACCCGTTCGGGATACCGTTGCGCGTACACCAGACCCAGGGTTACGCCCCACGAAACGCCGACCACCACCCAACGATCAACCTTAAGATGCTCACGCAGGGCTTCGATGTCAGCAATCAGGTGATCGGTGGTGTTGGTACGCAAATCAGCCTCAGGCTCAGAGACCAGGGGACGACTGCGCCCGCAGCCGCGCTGGTCAAACAGCACGGCCCGATAAGCCTTGGGGTCGAAATTGCCGCGTGCGCCAGGACTACAACCACTCCCCGGTCCGCCGTGGAGATAAACAGCCGGAATGCCCTCCGGATGGCCAATCTCTTCCCAATAGAGCCGGTGACCATCACTGACCTCAAGCATACCCGAGGCAAATGGTTCAATCGGTGGGTAATATTGTGTCATCGTTGTCTCGATCCGTGTATTTCAACGTTACGTTCATCGATATAGTTCTAATGAGTACGATGTTTTGATTATAGTCCACATCAACTACCTG
>JAGRBY010000181.1 GCA_020433835.1 Anaerolineae bacterium
GTAATCCCCCGTGCTTTTTCTTCCGGGGCATTGTCAATCTGCTCGAAGGCCCGAAAATCGGCATAGCCTTTCAAGCTTAATGTTTTCGTTATTGCTGCGGTCAGCGTTGTTTTACCGTGATCCACGTGTCCTATCGTCCCGATGTTCACGTGCGGCTTATTTCGCTTAAATGTCTCTTTCGCCATGGTGTAAAAAATCCCCTTTGTTGTACTTTTAGATGGCTCTGGAATGCATACAGCCAGGTCGTATAACTATATGCTAAGGTAATGGAGGGAGACGGATTCGAACCGCCGTAGGCCTAGCCAGCTGATTTACAGTCAGCCCCCTTTAGCCACTCGGGCATCCCTCCGAATTTGGACTTAAAAACACGGCGCAATAGCGCCGTGCAAAAATCAAGTATACTAAAAATCTGTTAAGAGTCAAATTGTTTCTATCTTTTTATGCTCGCCATCTGTAAATTCTCTGGCCCGCCAAACTTCATACAACATCAAACTACAGGCTACAGAGGCGTTTAACGAGTCGATTTGGCCACGCATGGGTAGCTTCACTAAAAAATCGCAGGTCTCTTTGACAAGCCGGCTAAGCCCGTTACCTTCACTACCAACGACTAAAGCCAAGGCCCCGGATAAATTAGCCTTATGGTAAAATTGCGCTTGCGGATCAACCTCTACGCCGGCTATCCATACCGCTTCTGCTTTAAGCAGATTGAGTACTTGCACCAAGTTCGGCACTTCAGCTATCCACATATGCTCTACAGCACCGGCCGATACATTAACGACTGTAGGGGTAATGCCTGCTGCACGTTGTTTGGGCAAGATAACCCCATGGATCCCTACCACTTCGGCTGTGCGCAAGATAGCACCCAAATTGTGCGGATCCTCTAAATGATCAAGCACAATTATGAAAGGTGGTTCGTTTAATTTGGCCGCTCGATGCAAAATATCTTCAACGTCTACCGTAGGGTAACGGCCTGTCTTCAAAACAACCCCTTGATGACCGCTGGCCAATTTGTCGAGATTTTTGCGTGAGACTCGTTTTACAGGAACTTTGGCTCGCCCTGCCAAAAGCGTAATTTCATCGATAATCGAAGATGATTGAACCGTATCGGCGATTAACACCTCGTGAACATGGCGACGCCGCGCTCGAAGACACTCACGAGCCGCGTTACGTCCGTAAAGAATTTCTGCCATAACTGAATTTAACTACCGCGTTATCTTCCAGGCCGTACCATCCGGCCGATCTTCGAGCACAACACCGGCCTCAGTCAACTGGTCGCGAATAGCGTCACTGGTGGCATAATCTTTGTTTTTCCGGGCCGCGGCACGCAGATCGATTAATATTTGAATGAGACTATCCTCTAAACCGGCCGAACCACCACCCTGTGTCGAAATTTCATCGGGAATGATCCCTAACACATTGCCGCCTAACTGACGATAGGTATCATCAATAGCTTCTAATGTTCCGTTAGAAACCGGCTGTTGACTGTTAACGATGGTATTTACCGCCCGGTTAAAATCGAACAGGGCAGCTAAGGCCTGTGGTGTATTGAAGTCGCTGTTCATTGCTTCTTCAAAACGGGTTTTAAAGTCAGCGATGGTCTCTTGAAATTGCGAGTCAACCGCGCTATCAGCATTATCCTGCCGAGCCAGCAATTGCCGAACCAAGCCCACGGTGCCGATCAATCGCTCGTAACCGCGAGTGGCGGCGCTTAATGCCTCATCCGTAAAGTCGGTTGTTTGGCGATAATGACTGCTTAAAATGAAATATCGCACCGTCATCGGAGCATAAGGCTGCGAAAGACGGGGATGATCGCCCGTAAGAAGTTGCTGAATGTTAAGCGAGTTACCCTGGCTTTTGCCCATCTTTGTCCCATCGATGGTTACCATATTGTTAAGCAACCAGTAATGGGCGAATTCGCCGCCGTACGCGGCCTCACTCTGAGCTATTTCACTTTCGTTGTGAGGGAAAATATTCTCCAAACCGCCCCCATGGATATCAAAAGGTAGGCCCAGATATTTACGGGCCATGACGGTACATTCAGCATGCCAGCCGGGAAAGCCTTTCCCCCAGGGGCTGTTCCACTGCATGAGGTGGCTGGGTGTAGCGGCTCGCCAAACGGCAAAATCACGCGGATCGCGCTTATCGCTATCCACTTCCAAACGTGCGCCCTCTTCCAATTCTTCAACCTTGCGCCGCGAAAGTTTTCCATAAGCCGGCCAACTGGCTACGGAAAAGTAAACGTTGTTGCCACTAACATAGGCATGCCCCCCATCGATCAAGACCTGGGCTAATTCAATTTGCTCCGGCACGTGGCCACTGGCCCGAGGAGAAATATCCGGCCGGCGAACATTGAGAACATCCATATCGCGGAAATAGTTGCGCGTATAGTACTCGACGATCTCCATCGGCTCAACTTGCTCCATGCGAGCCTGTTTTCCGATTTTATCCTCGCCCTCATCGCCGTCTCCTACCAAATGACCAACATCGGTAATGTTTTGCACATAGCGAACTTTGTAGCCAAGATATTCAAGATAACGATGTACAATATCAAAGGTAATATATGCTTTGGCATGCCCCAGGTGGGCATCGCCATAAACCGTCGGCCCACAGACATACATCCCCACAAAACCGGGATGAAGCGGTTCAAACGTTTCTTCTTGCCGACTAAGGTAATTGTAAATACGTAGGGTCATAATTAGTTATCCATTTTAGCAAATATCATTCGTCCGGCGTTGGTTTGTATTACACGCGTTACAACAACTTCAACATTACGGTTTAGGTGCTGCTTGCCATTTTCAACCACAATCATCGTTCCATCATCAAGATAGGCTACGCCCTGATCGCGTTCTTTTCCTTCTTGAATAATTTTAATAGCGACGTTTTCGCCAGGCAAAATTACGGTTTTCACAGCATTGGCTAATTCATTGATATTAAGGACAACCACACCTTGAAGTTTCGCCACGCTGTTGAGATTGAAATCATTGGTGATGATCGGACAATCGAGCTGTTTGGCCAGCATAACGAGTTTATCGTCGACACCTTTCACACCCTCAATATCGAGATCACTTATTTGAACCGGCACGAGCGAATCTTCCTGCAGCTGCTCTAGAACCTCCAACCCGCGCCGGCCTCGATTACGCCGCAGCGCATCCGCTGAGTCGGCAATGTATTGCAGTTCAGCCAGCACAAAATTGGGTACCAACAGGGTGTTACGAATAAAACCGGTCTGGCTAATATCGGCAATACGGCCATCGATGATGACACTGGTATCCAGCAGCAAAACATCATCGGTCGATTTTCGACCAAACCCATCAAAAGGATTGCCTGAAATAATACGGGGGCCAACGAGCGTAAAAATATCGCGCTGCCGCATTACCATCACCGACAAGCCGATATAACCAAAAATAATGCTCACAATAATAGGCAATATGCCTCCGTACGGGTCTGGTAAATTGGAAAGTGAAGGGTGCAATAAAGCAGCAACGGCCAACCCTAAAGCTAAACCAATGACTCCGGAGACTAATTTAGCTGCAGGCATTTTTCTTAGTTTAGCCTGGATCATGTAAAAGGGCCGCGTGGTAAGATACGGCGCAATGAGCAACCCCAACGCTGCTCCTGCAAGGGTCAACACAATAATCAATCGAGCTGATTCGCCGGGATTATTGGGCTGAAACAAGTAGCTGGATTGTACACCAATAATGGCAAATACAACCATGCCGACTAGACGAAAAACAAATTCTATGCTCATCCCTAAAACCAAATCTCCCTAATTGTTTGCCCAAGTTGTGTCCACTAATTCAGCAGTGGTATTACCGGCACAACAACAAAAAAAGGCGACTGCACTGGAGTGCATTCGCCCAAACCACTACTTAACCATTGTTAGCGGAGTCTCACTGTAATGAAACGGGAGATAATTGACATTTCATTCAGCCCTGCTTAGAAATGTCACCATAAAAATCGATTTGTCTATCTATTTTGATACTTGTTAAATAACAAAAGTGTATATGCCATTAACGATAATAAACCTACGATGACGGTATGAGATTCTCGGTTAACCATTGAGTAGACAGACATAAATCACAACAATAACAAAATAATAAAGTATAAGTGCTAACGGTATGAATTTTAGATTGTTTGGGCAACAATAAAATTAAGTTAGAAAAACTATGAAAATTTTAACGGACATGGTAACATGATCGGATCAAAATGTCAAAGTTTCCGTAATATATGCCTCTCAGCAGAGGGGCCGGGCTTTAAATCAGGGCGATTTCCAAAGCCTCGCCTAGCGAACGCACTTTTAGGAGTTCAATCGGTAATGCTGAAGACTGTTTTAGTTGAATAGATGCCGGCAGCAGACAGCGCTTGAAGCCAAGCTTGGCAGCTTCTTTCAACCGCGTTTCGATATGGCTCACTGCCCGTAATTCGCCTGACAGACCAACTTCACCCACAATAGCCAGATCGGCGGCAACCGGCCGATTCTTAAAACTGGATGCCAAGGCCGCAGCTACAGCTAAATCTGAGGCCGGCTCGTTGATTTGCAACCCACCAATAACGTTGACAAACACGTCCTGATCGGCCAGTCGAACGCCAACCCGCTTGGTCAACACGGCTATTAGCAGTAACAGCCGGTTCATGTCGATGCCGTTCGCCGTGCGGCGCGGATTACCAAAGGTGGTTGTGCTGGCCAGCGCCTGAATTTCAACCAAGAGCGGACGTGTTCCCTCCAAAGTTACCGCAATGGCCGAGCCGGAGGCATCAGGTAACCGCTCTGACAGAAAAATTTCACTGGGATTTGGCACCTCACTCAATCCAACATCGCCCATTTCAAAAATACCAATTTCGTTGGTAGCGCCGAACCGATTTTTCACGCTTCGCAGCAGCCGGTAGGCATGGAATCGCTCACCTTCCAGATAAAGGACCGTATCAACCAGGTGTTCCAACACCCTTGGTCCGGCGATCGTGCCTGTTTTTGTCACATGTCCAATCAAAAACACCGGCACATTTTGTCCTTTGGCGACACCCTGAAACCGAGCTGCACACTCGCGCACCTGGCTCACCGAACCGGGAGCCGACTGTAATTCCTCCAGAAAAACCGTTTGGATCGAGTCGACCACTAAAAACTTCGGCGGTGTCTGGCGCAGATGCTCCATGATGGCGGTCATGTTAGTTTCCGACAAAATGAAAAGGCGATCACTTGAAATTTGTAGGCGGTCGGCCCGCAATTTGACCTGTTGGGCGCTCTCCTCACCCGAAATGTAAAGTACCGCCCCTTCTTCGGCCAGCGCAGCCGATATTTGCAGCAGCAAAGTACTCTTACCGATACCGGGATCGCCGCCAATTAAAATGAGTGAGCCGGGAACCAAACCACCGCCCAACACCCGGTTGAACTCATCCATAGGCAGCATAGTGCGCCGGTAGTTATCGGCTGCAATTTCGGTGAGCGCCTGCGGCACCGAACGCCCCAGCAGCGCCTGCGGTGAACTCTGCACGACGGCTCCCGATGAAGTCGCCTCGACCAGCGTTTCTACCAGCGTGTTCCACTCACCACAATCCGGACAGCGGCCCATCCATTTCGGCTGGGTGCTGCCACACTCTTGACAAACATAACGGGTTCGCAATTTAGCCATAGTAACAAAATTATAACAAAATCTTACCAGAACACCAAGAACACTTGTTCATATTGGGGGGGATTAATAGCGTTTATCGGATTTAAGGTGACAGTCACTTAAAATATCCTAAAGGTGAGGCTGGTTTTGCCAGTTACGTCCTCTATGACGTAGCAAAAAGTGACTGTTACCTTATAAGTTATGTTATGTCGCCATAAACACAAAAGCCCGCTGTAAAAGCGGGCTTTGTGCTTAATTATTTTTGAGAGGTTTTAGTTAGCTACTGCGGCCAGCATGTTGTCAACGCGCTGTTGGATAGAGGGTTTGGGATGCGCGCCTACAATGCGATCAAAAACTTGGCCGTCTTTAATAAAGAGCATCGTCGGGATACCTTGTACACCATACTGCATAGCATACTGCGGATTCTCATCGGTGTTTACTTTAGCGATGACAAGTTTATCACCGTATTCTTTAGCCAGTTCATCAAGAACCGGAGCCACCATCCGGCAGGGTCCACACCACGGTGCCCAGAAGTCAACCACGACGGGTGTTGAAGATTTCAAAACTTTTTCCGAGAATTCGACGTCGGACACATGAATTGGTTTAGACATAAAATCACTTCTCCTTAAATTTACGTTTGTAGTAAAACTATATTTTGTTAAGTATAGTATTTTTTTTCAACAGCGCTAAATGATAGAGCCGATAAAGTAACAATTGTTCAATTTGTTCACTTTCCTCTACTAGACGAACCCGTTCTCCACTTTCTTACGGCCTTGTTGAAAATTTACCCAAACGGCGCAAATCTTAATATATCCCCCTACTTAAAGAAATTGACAGGGACAGCGTCTAAGAGTACATTAGCCGCCAATGAAAATTTCAGCCCAGAGGAAATGATGACCCAAATTTTACCCGCTACCTCACCCCATGCTATCAAACAGGCCCGCCGGCTGCTGCGCGAGGGCGAAGCCGTGGCATTTCCAACCGATACGGTGTACGGCCTGGGAGCCAATGCCTTTGAACACTTTGCGATCCGGCAAATCTTTGCCCTTAAAAAACGTCCTCTCGAAAAAGGGCTGCCGGTGTTTATCTATCAAATTGACGATTTAAATCTCGTTGCGCGTACCGTACCTAACCGGGCATGGCCATTGCTGCAAAAATTTTGGCCCGGCCCGCTAACCGTAGTGCTGCCTAAAGTGGCGGCTCTGCCCGCTGATGTGACGGGCAGTCAGGATACTGTCGCCATACGCATTCCCGATCATCCGGTCAGCCTTCAGTTAGTCGCTCAATTCGGGCGTCCGTTGGCCGTCACCAGCGCCAATATCTCCGGCCAGTCGACACCGATGACGGCTCAAGCAGTTGCCGATCAGCTGGGTCCCGCTTTGCCCTTGGTTTTAGATGGCGGTTCCAGTCCTTCAACCCAACCCTCAACCATCATCGATTTGAGCGTCACCCCACCGCGAGTCTTGCGCCACGGACCATTAACTATAGAAGCGTTAAAAGAATTTTTGCCCGATTTAGCCTAAAAGGGTGGCTGTATCTTCGATGGCCCGATTGTTTATCGCCTTCCATAAATCGCCATGACCGAGCACACGCAAGCCAAATCCAATCTCCTATTTTCTTCGGCTTCTGCACCGATCACTGTCGGCATCGACGCCAGTCGAGCTGCTCGGGCGCGGCGCACCGGCACCGAAACCTACTCACTTGAAATCATCAAAGCGCTGGCCAATGTATCAAACCCAAATCTGCGCTTGCGCTTATACACCCCCCACCCACCCCAACACACCGACTGGCCCGATACAGCCCATGTCGAAACCCGGGTTATCCCCTGGCCTCGACTGTGGACTCACCTTCGACTGGCGGCGGAGCTTCAACACAACCCGCCGCATCTGCTCTTTGTGCCGGCTCATGTTGTGCCGCTCTATTGTCCTTCTCCGGCGCTGGTTACAGTTCATGATCTGGGCTATAAGCACTATCCTGCTGCCCATCGTCCGTCTGATCGCTGGTATCTCGATTGGACAACGCGGCGGCATACGCGTGTCGCTCGACACATTTTTGCCGATTCTCTGGCGACCAAGCGAGACCTCATCGATTTTTACCAGGCCGATCCCAACCGCATCAGCGTCATCTATCTGGGCCGCGATGAGAGCTTAGCCCCTGTCGATGCCCCCACCGACATCATTCAGGCCAAAACCAAGTATGGAATTAGCGGAGATTATTTGCTTTACCTGGGTACGCTGCACCCTCGCAAAAATCTGGTGAGGTTGATTGAGGCGTTTGAGGTGGCCCAAGCGCAGCTGCCCGCCTCGCTCAAGCTTGTTATCGCCGGGCAGAAGGGCTGGCTCTATGATGAAATCTTTGCCCGAGTCCAACACCTACACCTAAGCGACCGCGTTATTTTCCCCGGTTTTGTTGATGATGCCGACAAACCCGCTCTTTTGTCGGGGGCGGTAGCCTATGTGTTTCCTTCATTATATGAGGGGTTCGGGCTGCCGGTGCTCGAAGCAATGGCCTGTCAAACGCCGGTGCTAACCAGCACCGTCTCGTCGTTGCCCGAAGTGGCCGGTGATGCGGCTGTGCTGATCGATCCGCATTCGCCTCAAGATATCGCTGCCGGCATCGTTCGCCTGGTGAATGACGATGCCTTGCGCCACGAGCTTGTCAGAAAAGGAGCGGCGCAGATTGAAAAGTTTTCATGGGATAAGGCGGCCGGACAGATTTTGGAGATCATCACCCGATGTTAAACCAACCACTTCCTCCCACCGCCACCATTCTTAATGTTAAAGTCCACGCTTTGACCACTAAGCAAACGCTGGCGCTCATCGAGCAGTTCATTGCCAGCGGCCAACCGCACCAACTAACAACCACCAACCCCGAATTTGTGGTCGATGCCCAGCGTGACGAGACGTTCCGCCACATCATCAACAGTGCGGCGCTGTCGCTGCCTGACGGTATCGGCTTGCTGAAAGCAGCCCGATTTTTAGACACAACGCCGCTGCCGGAGCGGGTAGCCGGCTCTGATTTGGTCGGCCAACTGGCGGATCTATCCCATCGCCATGGCTATCGTATTTTCTTTTTGGGGGCGCAAGAAGGTGTCGCCGAGCAAGCTATCGCCAAACTCAGGCAGCGTTACCCCCAACTCCAAGTAGCGGGCTGTTACGCCGGCTCGCCGTCTCTGGAGGAGAACGAAGCTCTGCTGCAACGTATTTTGCCGACCCGGCCGGATATACTGCTTGTTGCTTATGGTCACCCCAAACAAGATAAGTGGATCGCTCGTAACCTGGAGCGACTCCAAATTCCGGTTTGCATCGGTGTTGGCGGCTCGTTCGACTTTTTGGCCGGAACCTCCAAGCGCGCTCCGCGTTGGCTTCAGCAGCTCCATCTGGAATGGTTACATCGACTCGTTACCCAACCGTGGCGCTGGCGACGCATTTGGAAAGCTGTCCCCTACTTTAGCTGGCTGGTTCTACGTCAAAAATTGAACCAAAAGTAACTCTCTATCTCCCCAAAAATCCTGTCCAAAAGGTCAGGCCCGCAACCTGTCCTTTTTCATTGTAAACAAGCTGCGCCTTCGCCCGATGTGATGAGCGCTATTTCTTGCTACCATAAGGCAAACATAAGTGTTCAGCTATCAGCTTTCAGAGGTCAGCTTGTCACCTAAGAATCGGCTAACCCCTATTAAACAAACCAACAGATTATTGCGATGCTCAACAGTCCGCGCAATAACTCAGCTACGACTCACTCAATTTGCGCCCCAGAACTACGCAAAACACCAACAACTCTACAAACTCTATACACTCTATAAACCTTATAACTTTCGTGGAGATGAACTATGACGGTATCAAAAAAACAAACGGCGCTTATTACCGGCGCATCCCGTGGCCTTGGTTTGGCGCTGGCTCGCTATCTGGCGCAACACCATTGGCAGCTCATCATCGATGCGCGTGGCAAGGATGACTTGCGACAAGTAGAAACTGAACTCACACGCTATACCGAGGTTATCGCCATTCCCGGCGACGTGACATCCGAAACCCATCGCCGGTCGTTGGCCCACGCCGCCGAGTCGCTGGGCGGTCTGGACGCAGTTATCAACAACGCCAGTATCCTTGGCCCTAGCCCGCAACCCCATCTACTCGACTATCCGCTAGAGGTGTTGGAACAGGTCTATCAGGTTAACGTTTTGGCCCCGCTGGGCGTACTGCAAGCCGTGCAATCGACCCTCAAGCCTGGTGTTCGCATTCTCAATATTACCAGCGATGCCGGAGTGGAAGACTATCCGGGCTGGGGCGGTTACGGTTCAAGCAAAGCGGCTTTAGAGCAGCTATCAGCCGTTCTGGCCGCCGAAAAACCGGAGTGGCGCGTTTACTGGGTCGATCCCGGTGATATGCAAACACAGATGCACCAAGAGGCTTTTCCCGATGACGATATCAGCGACCGTCCTCTACCGGAGGAGAGTGTACCGGGTTTGATCGAACTGCTCAGCGGTGAACTGCCAAGCGGACGGTATCGCGCCCACGATGTCAACGCCATGCGTCTAACCGCTTTTCAGTCAGGCTAATCGTATTACAACAAGAAACCAGGGTTTTGGCGTTAAAAAGAAACGTCTTTTACCCCTCACAGTTATCTATTAGAGATCAAAACCCTGGTTTCTAAAAAAGTGCAGGCATAGCGAGTGAAAGAAGACAACAAAGATGAACAGCATTGCCCAAGAATTATCCCTACTCGATTTGGTAGAAGCACAGACGCCGGTCCACCTGTTGGCCGAGGTCAAAGCAACCACGCACAAACACAAAAGTAAGGGCGTAAGCAGCAGCACAGCCATGCCGCCGGCAACACCACTTGACTTTCAGCTTCCGCCTGAGTTGGAAGCCGGCGAACCTCCGGAGGCTCGTGGCTTGGCTCGCGATGAGGTCCGGTTGATGATTTCCCATCGCTCGACGGATGCAGTCAACCATACTATCTTTCGCCAACTGCCCGATTTTCTATCGACGGGTGATGTGGTTGTCATCAACACCAGCGGCACGCTTAATGCGGCGATCAACGGCTGGCGGGCCGACGGCAGCCCCGTTGAAGTGCATCTCTCGACTCGCTTACCGGCCCAACTGTGGTTGGTTGAAGTGCGTCGACCACACGCAAACGGCAGCCGGCCTTTTTATACCGCCACACCAGGGGAAACCATCAGGCTACCGGCCGGAGCCTCGATTACGCTCCATACGGCCTACCGCAGCGAGCAGCGCAGCCAGGTTGATGCCCATATACGTCTGTGGGTGGCGACGCTCCATAAGCCGACTCCGCTGAATGATTACCTGTCTGAACATGGCTTTCCCATTCGCTACAGTTACGTCAAACAGCGCTGGCCACTTGACTACTATCAAACTGTTTACGCCACCGAACCGGGCAGCGCCGAGATGCCGTCGGCCGGACGAGCCTTTACCCCGGAATTGATCACAAGGTTGGTAGCTAAAGGTGTGCAGGTTGCGCCCATGGTACTGCATACCGGCGTCGCCAGCCTGGAAAGCCACGAGCCGCCGTACGAGGAGTTCTATCGCGTGCCGGCTGAAACGGCGCGTGTGGTCAATGCCGTTCGCGCTGCCGGAAAACGGGTTGTGGCAGTGGGAACCACGGTGGTTCGCGCGCTGGAGACAGTTACAGACTCCGCCGATATCACTCATCCCGGCGAGGGATGGACTCGATTGGTGATAACGCCGGACTTTCAGTTACGGGCAGTTAATGCCATGCTGACCGGGCTGCACGAACCGCAAGCCTCACATTTGCATATGCTGCAAGCTCTGGCCGGGGATCGCCATATCGCCTCGACGTATCGAGAAGCATTAGCCCAGCGCTATCTATGGCATGAGTTTGGGGATATGCATTTGATATTGTAACGATGTAAGCGTTCAGCCGTCAGTGTTCAACGGCTGGCTTTAAAGCTAATAATAACCTTTGATTGTCGTGGTCTAGTAACATCAAAAGGTGACGTAAGCTTCCTCACTTTTCAAACGGTAAGAATCATTTTTTGTTGGTAGGAGTCATTTTTTAGCGGTAGGAACGACTTTTCGGACGGTAGGAGTCATTTTTTAGCAGTAGGAACGACTTTTCGGATGGTAGAAACCATTTTTCAGTGGTAGGAACGACTTTTCGGATGGTAGGAATCATTTTTGGGTGGTACGAATGATTTTTCGGCGGTACGAACCGTTCGGCGGTCGGTACGAATGATTTTCCGGCGGTACGAACCGTTCGGCGGTCGG
>JAGRBY010000182.1 GCA_020433835.1 Anaerolineae bacterium
GAAAGAACCCTGGTTTTTGCCACAATTGTAAGCATGTTGCCCAATTGAGCACCAAAAATAAGCCTTGCCGGTCTCCTATTGAAGAAAAACCGGGGTTCTAATGCTAAAGTTGTTCCTGAATAGATCTGGAATAAGAACTCGTTACTTTTTGGTAGTATTTTAAGACCGAGTCCTTTAACTGCGTAACGCATACTATGTTGGCTATACCGAAATTAATTTGAAACCAACACGTTTCATCACGTCATGCCCGTATGTTTGAAGCGGGTATCCATAGGTCGTGTGGAATGGATGCCCGCTAAAACCATGCGGGCATGGCGAAGCAGATACCTAAATGTGCTGGTCTCATTCTGTTTTTAGTATAGACCTTAAAGCTCATAGTGCTGTTTGTATTTATTACAGGCAGCGGATGGCGGATGGCGTGGTATGGTTTCTGTAATCCGCAGTCGGAGCAAAAGCCTGAGAAACAGTAGCAAGTTGAATGGAGTGGAATGATGGAGCCGCAAATTGAGTTGGCTTTACGAAAATTCGTCGCTCCTGAGTTTGTTTTTGGTGTGGGAGCGCGGCACCTGGCCGGACGCTATGCTAAAAATTTTGGCGCACGCAAAGTGCTGGTTGTAAGCGATGCGGGTGTTATCGAGGCCGGATGGACAGCGCAGGTTACAGACAGTTTGGACGCCGAAAGGCTGCCCTACATTGTCTTTTCTCAGGTAACCCCCAACCCTCGGGTCGAAGAAGTAATGGCCGGCGTTCAAGTTTACCAATGTGAGGGCTGTAACCTTATTGTAGCGGTAGGGGGTGGCAGCCCCATGGATTGTGCCAAGGGAATTGGCATCGCCAGCGCCAATAAGCAGCACGTATCCAAGTTTGAGGGCGTCGATCAGGTGTCCATTCCCGGCCCCCCTTTAATCTGTATTCCGACAACGGCCGGCTCGGCGGCGGATGTTTCACAGTTCGCAATTATCACGGATATGGCCCGTAAGATCAAGATGTCTATCATCAGCAAGACAGTCGTTCCGGACGTGGCGCTGATCGACCCCGTCACGACAACAACGATGGATACCGAACTGACAGCCTGCACGGGGTTGGATGCCCTTGTTCACGGTATCGAGTCGTTTGTTTCCAATGCCCATTCGCCGGTCACCGATTTACATGCTCTAGAAGCGATTCGGCTGGTGACGGAAAATCTGCTTTCGGTAATTACAAACCGAGAGGACATCGGGCTACGCGGCCAGATGATGCTGGGCAGTATGCACGCGGGGTTGGCATTCTCCAACGCCAGTCTTGGCGCTGTACACGCAATGGCCCATAGCCTGGGAGGCTTTCTGGACTTTCCGCATGGAAAAACCAATGCCTTGCTGCTGGAACACGTGGTGGCTTTTAATTTTAATGCGGCCATGGAACGTTACCGGCGCATTGGTCATGCGATGGGGCTAGAACTGCGATTAGGCCGGGAACGAGAGACCATTTTAGAGGCTATCAGACGCCTGCGCCAGGCAGTGGGGGTTGACCAAACGTTAGGGCAGCTGGGACTGCACCGGAGCCACATTCCCAATCTGGCCAGGAATGCTATGCAGGATGCCTGTATGGTCACCAACCCATGTCGCCCAACGCAACAAGAAATTGAGGAAATCTATGAAAATGCCCTCTGAACCTTCTCCTGAGTGGGATGACCTGCGGGACAAAATCATCGGGCTTGGCGAGCATTCTATTCGGAAAAGCTACTATCCGGAGTTGGAGCAGCGGATCGACGAGCTGGAGCGTTTCAGGGCTTTGCTGGACCAAAGCAACGACCTTATCTTTTTGGTGCAGGTTCCGGCAGGTCAATTCGCCGATATGAATGGAGCTGCGTGCCGGCAGTTAGGCCATTCGCGTGAAACCTTACTTGCTATGTCAATTGGCGACCTTGTTCCCCAGCCCATCTGGGAAAAGCTGACTGCGCTCTTTGCCGATGCAGGCCAGATTGGTCGGGATGGCGTGACCATCGTCACAACATTTGCGTGTGGGGGCAGCGCAATACCGGTCGAGCTATCTGTACGGTTGGTTGATTTCCGTGACGCTGTCTACGCCGTCATCGTTGCGCGCGACCTCACCCAGCGCAAGCAAGCGGAAGAGGAAATTCGCTATCAGGCGAATCTGTTAGCCAACGTCTCCGATGCCATTATCTCCACCGACATGACATTCACGATTAAATCCTGGAATAAAGCCGCTGAAACCCTCTACGGCTGGTCGGCTCAAGAGGTGATCGGAAAGAAGATGGATGAGGTTGTGCCGACTGAATATCTTGCTGGTCGGTTCAAAGATGTAATCAATCAAGTGCGACAAGCAGGACAGTGGCAGGGCGAGGTAATGCAATGGGATAAAGATGGAACCAAACGACACATCTTGAGTTCTGTCACGCTGCTGCATAATGAAACAGGCGTTGTCGCCGTCAACCGTGATATCACCGCTCACAAACAACTGGAAGCAGAAAACGAAGAACTGGCTGCCCAGTTTTATCAAGCTCAGAAAATGGACTCTATTGGTCGGCTGGCCGGGGGGATTGCCCATGATTTTAATAACTTGCTGGTACCCATTATCGGCTATTCTGAATTAGGTATGTTGGAATTAGCTCCCGACAGTCGACTCTACATAGACTTGCAGCGTATTCGTGGAGCAGCCGAGCGGGCCGCCAATTTAACCCGCCAGATACTGGCCTTCAGCCGCAAGCAGATGCTGGATATAAGATCGGTTGATTTGAATGAAGTGCTGACCAATTTTGAGCCGATGCTAGGCCGGCTGATTGGCGAAGATATCGACTTGCGCCTTTTTTTGGCATCCGCCTTGCCGCCGGTCAAAGCCGACCCGAGTCAACTTGAGCAAGTCATCCTAAATATGGCTGTCAATGCCCGTGACGCTATGCCTCAGGGGGGGCAATTGTCTCTTGAAACTGATAACGTTTATCTGGACGAAAACTATGCCGAAAAACGACCGGGTTGTACACCCGGCCCCCACGTGCTGCTGGCCGTAAGTGACACCGGGCACGGTATGGACGCCGAAACACAGCCCTACATTTTTGACCCCTTCTTCACGACCAAAGAGCAGGGGACGGGTTTGGGGTTGGCTATGGTTTACGGTGTTGTTAAGCAACACGGAGGGCATATTTGGGTCTACAGTGAGTTAAACCGGGGGACTACCTTCAAAATCTATCTGCCGCAAACAGCCGAAACAGCCCAACAGATTAAGCCGGCCGGTGCCGAATCGATGATACTTTATGGAACAGAGACAATATTAGTTGTGGAAGATGAAGCTATGGTGCGCCATCTTGTGGTTGAAACTCTGGAAGCGCACGGTTATCAAGTGCTTCAAGCTCAAAGCCCGGAAAAGAGCCTGCAACTGGCTACAGCTTACTCCAATCCCATCCATTTGCTGTTGAGCGACGTAATTATGCCCGAAATGAACGGTCAGGAACTATATCAGCGCATAGCCGAGGTTCGGCCTGGGATTAAAGCGCTCTATATGTCGGGCTATACTAACAATGTAATTGCTCACCACGACATTTTGAGGGAAGGAATCAATTTTTTGCAGAAGCCCTTTACCATTCGTGATCTCACCCGAAAAGTGCGACAGGCTTTGGGTTGAAAAAATAGCAGTCGACCGCTGCGCTGTTCTTGTCTATCCGGCGGGGCGAAATCAGGTTCTCAACAGATGAATCAAACTGGTAACCACATAGCCATAGGTGATGATACCGCCCACAAGTAGCAACCCCAGATTGATACCCAGGCTAACCCAATTGGGGCGGGGGCGGGTGTCGGTCCAGGGCAGTGAGCCAAGTTTGTTGAGGCTGTCTTCCGCGTTTTCGGCTACGGGACTAACTTCGCTTAGTTGATGCAGTTGGTACCAGGCTTCCTGCTTCGATTTTTGATCGTCGGCATACTGCACGGCCCCTCGAAAGGCGTGAATAGCCTCGCGCCGTTTGCCTTTGCCTAAATAAGCCAAGCCAAGATTAACGTAAGCCGGGCCAAAACGCTGATCGTTATTGATGGCCTGCCGATAGCGGGCGATGGCATCATCAAACTTATTGTCCTCGTGAAACTCGGTGCCGATCTTAAAGTGGATATCCGAAACGTTGTTGCGCCGCTCGTATAGGTTGATGGGCTTGAAGGGCGTGCTTGGATCGCGATGAATAGTCGGCGTTGGTGTAACTGCCGGCTTTTTTTGGCGATGGCGAAAGTAGGCGATGAGACTGGTTAAGAGGATGAAACCATCCAGTCCCGGCAGCGGAATTAAGCTGGTGAAGGTAATCCAAAAGCTGGCCGAAGCCATATAAATCGTCAAGGCCATAGCCACCGCTTGCAGATCAAGGCTTTGGGGTAGGTCGGTGCCGACGGGTAGCAGAAACGCAAGTACCTCGTCGGTGCTTAAGCCGCTGCTGTAGACCAACACGGCCGCAATGGTTAAGCTCAACATGAGGCAAAAGAGGCTAAAGGTGAAACTGACCATCGGCCCTGCTACTGAGACAATAGTCAGCCCCAGGTATTTGGGTTTGAGCCTTCTGGGGTTAACCTCTATAGGCCGCGCCCAGCCAATGCCGATAAGCACAAAAGAAAATAGCCCAATCCAAGATAGATGACGCATAGGGTTAAGCGTAATCTTGCCCCGTTCTACCTGGCCATAATCACCTAAATAATAGGCGGCGAAGGCATGCCCTAACTCGTGAACCACAGAGCCGATGAGGACGCCGGGAATAATAAGGAAGTTTGTCCAGTGAAAGGTAGGAAACAGGTCGCCCATAGTTATTCTGCCTCGGCTAAGGTAAAGGGAACTTCGACCACCTGTAAAACGTTTTCCTGATAGGACATCTCGGCCCGGGCTACATACTGTTCAGCTAAGTCCGGCTGACGAAGATGAAGCGTTAAATGAACGAGAGGTTCGTGGTGCTCAACAATAAATGCTGTGGCGGCTGTTTTTCCCCGACTGTCGATAATAGCAAGCTCAATGTTGGGGTAAGATGAAGGGGCGCTGGTGGGTTCCGATGCGGACGAATCGGGCTTCGATTCTCCGGGAATATCAAGCGTAACATTCGCCGACCGGGTCGGTAAGTTTTCAACGGCTAGCTCCAGCAGCACCCGTCGTTTATCGGAAAAAACAATCGGGTTGAGTAAAGCTATGTTAGGATGTTTCGTCGTCACAAACCTTTCCTTGATTGCCTAAGCGTAATCCTCAGATTATACTACTTGACAGAATGATGGCCAAACGTTTAGCCGACATTATACCACACATGTTCGATTTTTGAGATTGACCACGGTTGGGTAGTTAAGTACTATACTAAAACAGAAAGAGATCAGCCCTTTTAAGTATCTGCTTCGTCATGCCCGAATGGTTTTAGC
The DNA here is from genome assembly GCA_020433835.1 of Anaerolineae bacterium. The sequence continues at coordinate 5,367 of JAGRBY010000182.1, forward strand.
GGGCATCCATAGGTCGTGGGGAATAGATGCCTGCTTAAAGCAGGCGGGCATGACGTGATGAAAAGTATTGGTTTCAAACGCATTTCGGTATAGACCTTAAATTATCGTCGGTGTATTTTAGTCGGAACTTTCTACCCACTGTTCCTTACTCCCAATTTGGCTCGTCCTTTTTTTATTTTTACTGAAGTTACCTGGGTGAATGTGTGATGAAAAAAGTATGGTTAATTAGCGGGATTGTTGTGCTGCTGTCGATTATCACCTTTTTTATCTTTACGCTGCTCTTTACGCAGTTTTTTGTTATTACCTCAACCACGCTGCCGCCGGCTACGCCGACGCCGCAGCCTACCTTTACGTCGTCACCAACGGCCACGGTTTTGGTTATTGCCCCTGAACCAACGGCTATTTCGACGTCGAGCGATACGCCCTTGCCTACCAGCACCGCAACCTCTGTTGAGCCTGCGGCGACGGCAACGCCTCTACCGCCAACGGCTACGCCGACCTCGGCTGCGCCTCAGGTGGTGGCCGACAGCACGGTCAACGTTCGCTCCGGGCCGGGGTTGGATTATCCGGTGATCGGCGCTCTGCCGCCCAACACGGTTGTGCCGGCTATCGGCCGCACGGCTGATCAAGGCTGGTGGCAGCTTCAACTGCCGGTCGGTCAAACCGGCTGGGTCGCTGCCTCGGTGGTCGATGCCCGTAATACGGCGGGATTACCGGTGGCTCAGGCGCCCGCTCCGCCCGAACCTACGGCCACACCAATACCGCCCGAACCGACCCGCAGCCCGTATCAATTTGAGCCGACCGGCTGGTACAGCGACCGTAATATGGGCTTAACCCGCTTCTTGGGCAACATTACCGATGCCAACGGTACGCCGGTCAATGGGGTTCCAGTTCAGGCTCAATGCGGCGGCTTTAGCGTTATTTCCAATCCGTCCGGCCCGGTCGGCGGCTGGAGTTCCAACGATGGCGCAGACGATCCGGACGGCTTTTATGATATTACGGTAGCACGCTATCCGGTGGTCTGTAAATGGACGTTGTCGGTGGTGTACACTGAAGATGGCGTGAACGTCCTCCAACGGCTATCAGAGCCGATAGAGATTGAGGTCACAACGGAAGAGTCGATTGTGACAGCCAATTGGCGGAAGAATTGGTGATTGGAGATTGGAGATTGAAGGGTGGAAAGATGAGGTAACGACGGGGTTAGATACTGGCTAGAAGTTCTTCGTTTGTTTTGTATTTGTTGAGTAGGTCAAGCATATAGAGCATGGCCTGCTGAGGTGGAAGATCAACCAAGGTGCGGCGAAGTTTGACGATGCGTTGGTGTTCGTCCGAAGGGTAAAGAACTTCCTCTTTACGGGTGCTGCTGGCGGCAATGTTAACTGCCGGAAAGATATAGCCCTCAGCCAGGTCGCGAGCCAGTACAATCTCACTGTTGCCGGTGCCTTTGAACTCCTCAAAGATAAATTGATCCATGCGCGAGCCGGTATCGACTAAAACCGTCCCCAAGATGGTCACCGAACCGCCGTGCTCGATATTACGGGCCAACCCAAAAAAGCGACGCGGTATTTGCAGCGCTTCGGCATCAACTCCGCCGGAGAGCGTTCGGCTGCGGCCTCCGCCACGTCCCCCCCTTAGATTAAAGGCACGGACAAGCCGTGTCAGGCTATCCATCAACACCACCACGTTACGACCGCACTCTAACTCGGTGCGGATGTGGGCCATCATCAACTCTGATAAATCAATATGCTCCTGAACCGGCTGGTCGCTGGAGCTGGCAAAAACCTCGGCTCCGGCGATGCTGCGTCGAAAGTGAGTTACTTCCTCCGGCCGTTCGTCGATGAGCAGAATAATCAATCGGGTTTCCGGATCATCGGCGGCAATCGCGCGGGCAATGCTGGCCAGCAGCATCGTCTTGCCTGCTTTAGGAGGAGCAACAATTAAGCCTCGGGTCCCTTTGCCGATAGGCGCAATCAGGTCGATCAGGCGCGTGCTGGTTTCGCCGGTTACGGCCAGATTAAAGCGCTCGTTGGGGTCAACGGCAACCAGGCGTCTAAACAGCGTGCGCTGTTGATAGAGTTCAGGCGTTAATCCGCATACGGTCTCGACAGTGGCCAGACTGGGGCCATCTTTACTGTTTTGTATCTGACCGTTTATTGTGACACCGTCGGCCAGACGGTATTGACGAATAAGTTTGGTTGGTACATAGATTGTGTCCTTCAAATCGTCAGGGTTATGGAGGGTTCCCGCCCCTTTTTTTGTCAGGGCTAGAATACCACTGTTTTTTGTTGTCATAGGCTGGATACCTTTTATAGTGTGGTTTGATTGGGTCAATAGATGGGGTTCAACGGCCACATCGGCTTCGATGTTGTGGCGTGCCGGAATGGGTTTCTATATTGTGAAGCAAATTGGGTAATATTGCAAACGCTAGGGGTAATTTTATGAGATAGCCTGGCCTCTTTCCAATTGTGTTTACTCAAAATTTATGGGCAGTTGCCAAAAATAGTCGATTATTTATAGGGAGAGACAAAACGATATTTTTGGAGCAACTACATGTTTAAATCTTTAAAAGCTAAATTGGTCGCTGTTAATGTACTTCTTGTGCTACTCCCAACCCTAATCGTGATAGCAATGGCCCACTTTGTTGTTGAAGAAATGAAGGGCACAATTCAGCAAGGTATTAGGGAAAATGCCTGGCTGCAGGCTACCGCTATTGATCTGTGGCTCGCTGAGCGCTCCCATGAGATCACCGAGTTTGCGTTGGCTGTAGGGCGAGTCAATATGAATCCGGAAGAGTCTCAGAAACTGGCCGAGGCGTTTATGGCTAACTGCGGCGAAAAGTGTGCCTCCTTTGTGGTGGTGGGCCTGGACGGCGTTATTGTGGCAGACTTTAATAAAGAAACCGTGGGGAGTCTAAATCTGTCAGAGATACCGGATTTTCAAAAGGCGATCAATGGCGATGTTGTTATCACAGATATGGTCTATTCAGACGTAACCCAAGAATGGATTATGTCGTTTTTTGCCCCGGTTCGATCCGATAGCGGTGAGATCATAGGGGCCGTATTGATGCCGGTGGCTACGTCCTATATTTCAGAACTATTGCAAAGCGTCAATACAAGTGAAACGAGCGATGCCTATTTGGTGAGCCAAGAGGGTAAGTTTGTTACCGAACCGCGCTTTTGGACAGATATAGCTCCCGATGACACAACCAGCTTTACGGAAGTTGCGGTTGGTACTGAAGGAGCGCAGAAGGTAGCCGCCGGCCAAACAGGTAATCATGTCTACACCAACTATCAGCAGCAGCAGGTCGTAGGAGCTTATCAGCCTCTATCCCAGAATAATTGGGGTTTGGTTTTGGAACTGCATACCTCAGAAGTGTATCAAACCGTAAATACCATTCAAGTGGTTTCGTTAATCGTTCTTGGGGTGATTGTGGTTGTTGTGATAGTGATGAGCATTGTGGCGGCTAACGGCGTTGTCGATCCCATAAAAATGATGACTTTTGCCTTGCAAAACATGTCGTATGGAGATCTTAACCGTGATATACCTGCTGCGGATAAACAAGCTATAATCAACCGTGGTGATGAAATTGGGGCTATTGGTGAAGCATTGCGAGCCTCTGAACGTTATCTCACCAATATGGCCGAAGCAGCCGAGCAGCTTAGCCGAGGTAATCTAGCCATAGAGATTATCCCCAATAGTGAAAAGGACGAACTTGGGCATGCTTTTGCGAAAATGATTGTCGGATTGCGTGAACTGGTGGGCCAGGTAACGAGCAGTGCCCACAGTGTTGGTGCTGCTTCCGGCCAATTGGCGGCAACAACCGACCAAGCCAGCCTGGCAACCAACCAAATTGCAACGACCATCCAGCAAATTGCCCACGGTACGGCTCAGCAAACCGAAAATGTGAATCGCGCCTCTACAATTGTTAGTCAAGTTTCGCACACCATCGTTGGGGTAGCTCAGGGTACTCAGGAACAGGCTGGGGCAGTAACAACATCTGCTGATATTACTAACCAAATGGCGCTGGCTATTCAAAAAGTAACGACAAATGCCCAAGCGGGAGCGGAGAGCGCGGCTACAGCGGCCCAAACTGCTCGCGATGGGTCGGTGACAATAAATGCCACCATTCAAGGTATGGATGCCATTAAAGATAAAGTTGGTCTATCGGTTCAAAAGGTTCAGGAGATGGGGCAGCGCTCTACTCAGATTGGGGCAATTGTGCAAACAATTGATGATATTGCTTCTCAGACAAATTTGTTGGCTCTCAACGCGGCTATTGAAGCAGCACGCGCCGGAGAGCATGGCAAAGGTTTTGCCGTAGTAGCTGATGAAGTACGCAAGTTGGCCGAAAAGTCGACAACCGCCACTAAAGAGATTGCTGATCTCATTCAAGGTATTCAACAGACTGTAGCTGAAGCTGTAAACGCGATGGAGGCTGGAGCAGCCGAGGTCGAAAATGGTGCTAGCCGAACGCACGAAGCTGGTAAAGCCTTAAGTGCTATTCTTAACGCCATTGAGGTGGTTGATCAACAGGTTAAAGAAATCTCAACGGCCGTGCAGCAAATGAGTTCCTCATCAAACGCGTTGGTTAGTGCTATGGATACCGTTTCGGGAGTTGTTGAGAAAAATACGGTGGCGACAAGAGATATAGCTGCCGGATCTGGCGAGGTGTCTCAAGCTATTGATAACATTGCCCGTGTCAGTGGCGAGAACAGCGCCGCCATAGAAGAAGTGGGCGCTGCGGCAGAAGAGATGAGTGCTCAAGTAGCCGAGGTATCGACTTCGGCGCAATCGCTGCAGGACATGGCGCATAAACTCCAGGCTTTAGTGTCCCAATTTACGTTGGTTGAGACAAAGCGTTCACAGCCTGACCGTACCGATAAAGCAATAAAAGGCAGGGTATCGGGTAAAAATACTGCTTTTGATGTATCGACAGAGAAACAGATATCTAATGGAACGAATGGTGCAGGAAGCAAGGGACATCATAAAGCGGGTTGGCATTAAAGGTGGTCAACGCCCCATTGGGTTATAGATAGTTTAGATAGCAAGTTGAGAAAAACTCCCAACATTCATTTGAGACAGCCCTTACTAAGCCGGCTGTCTCTCTTTTTTAAACTGCCACAGCCACCATACGCCACCCAAAGCCGGGATAAACCAGGCGGGTACCCCTACCCAACGTTTCCACGTATTGAGCATATCCGATGAGGCGTCGAAGTTACTCCAACAGTTCTTCACTTTATGGTACTTATCGTACCGGAGACTACGTATTTTTCCTTATAAATAGACAAGGTCTCAGGATTTGCTTCTACAAATTTGGCTATTGCGCAGCTTTCAACTGCGTACTTTGCCCGATGTTAGCTGCTTGTCTTCCAGCTATACTGGAGAAAATTTAGCCCTGACCTTAACCGGTCTAGATAATCCAAGGAGACACATTATGCTACCCACAAACTATAAATCGTTTATGCCTGCTATTTTCTTCGCCATCTTGGCGATAACCTTCGTCCTGGCGGCCTGTAATACTGCCTCAGCTGAGAGCGCAACAACTACGGAGGTTGAGACAACGCCGGAGCCGGTTGATACTGAGGAAGTAACAATGAATGGGAATGAGGTTTTTGAAACCGACTATCCCGAGGTGGCTGTCATTGCCGCAGACTATACCTTTGCCGCGCCGGGTGGCGTTGAAGCCGGGTTAGTAATGGTGACATTAGAAAATCAGGGGCAGGAGCCGCATCAGGTTCAGTTGGCTCGCCTCAACGATGGCGTCACTATTGCCGAGTTTCAGGAAGCCTTACAAGCCGGGCCCGAAGCATTAGGTTTGGTCACCTGGGCCGGAGGTGTTGCCGCAGTCGATCCCGGCGATAAGCAGTCGGTGACCGTTGATCTGACCCCCGGCACTTATCTGTTGCTTTGTTTTCTGCCCGACCACGAAGGCACGCCGCACCTGGCGTTGGGGCAGCTGAGTTCCTTTGAGGTCGGTGAACCATCCCCTGAGAAAGCGGATGTGGCATTACCGCAAGCCGTCGGCGTGGTGAAGATGTTGGACTTCGCCTACATCCTCCCTTCGACGATTAAAGCCGGGCCGCAGGTATGGGAGATTGTGAACGCAGGCGAGCAGCCCCACGAAATCGCTCTGATTAAGCTGGCCGGCGGTAAAACCCTGGCCGATGCCCAAGCTTTTATGGCTAACCCACACGGTACGCCGCCGTTTCGTAACATCGGGGGGCTACAAGGCATCGACCCCGGCGAAACCGGCTGGCTGAATATCGACTTAACTCCCGGTACGTATGCTGCCATCTGCCACATCCCTGATCCGGCTTCCGGCCACACGCACTCGGAGCTAGGGATGGTTGTACCCTTTAGCGTTAAGTAGTCAACCAAAAAACCTGCCAGGTAACTCATTCTCCTGGCAGGTCTTTTGGTTGTTTGAGACAATTCGGTATTTTACTATCTGCGAAT
>JAGRBY010000183.1 GCA_020433835.1 Anaerolineae bacterium
CGCCTGAGCGGTCGGAGACGGCGGCTGCGTTGGCGAAAGCACCGCAGCAGGCGATGCTTCCGGCGAAGACGATCCATCAGCAACATCAGTTTTATGGGAGGGGGCTGTCCAAACGATAGAAAGAGCGGCTGTCAGCGTGATACCCTGTAAAAAAAGCAATCCTAAAATCAGGGCAACGGCTACACCACGCTTACTCTGGCGTGATGGGGCTGGATGAGCAGCCCGTTCTGCGGAACTTCTCAGCGATTCTAACGAAGGTTGTTGTAACAAACTGTAGTTCTTAGGTACGTTAGGTCGAGATGGTTTGTTCATAGCGCAATCACAAATGCCGGTAAGTGAGACAGCCCACGTATGTATGATGGATCGTTTTTAAGGTACAGACTTTTTAGAAGGCGCATGACCAAAGCAAGCTTCAATCTACGCTTCACTTCCCAAACTATAACACGAGCAACTATCAGATTCAATGGGATAATAGGGGCAATTTTTGCCTTAGCCAACCGACACGGGGTACAATCCAGCCGTGAAGTTAAAGACCTGACAGGTTTCCAGCAGTTTTGCATAGCATAAAATAAGCAACAAATGGGCTTCTATTTACGCTGAAAAGTAATGTGCAAAACCTGTCAGGTCTGATGCGTGCCTCACAAAATCCATAAAGAGAGATAATTAAATCAACAACATTATGACGGCAATTTTAAAGTACCGACTTCCTTTGCTCCTTTTGTTTTTCGTATCATCGGCACTCTTGGTTAAAGCGCAAACTGAACCACAAATTCAAAACCTACTGGTCGAATTATGGCCGGAGTTTGACCGCCCGGAGGTATTGATCATCTATCGCGTTCAGTTAAGCGATGACACCACGTTACCCACGACGGTTACATTCCCCTTACCCGGCTACATCAAGACGATGAATGCCGTGGCCTACGGGCAAGGAAATGATCTGATCGCGATTGATGAAAACGACGTCGAAATGACCTATCGCGATGACACCCTGTTTTTGTCATTTTCCACACCTTCGCCCTTGGTGCAGTTAGAATATTACGATGGCGAGATTATCAGCCGCCAAGATCAAACCCGTACGCTTGATTACGTTTTTACCGCGCCCTACGCTATCGAAAATGCTATCTTTCAATTCCAAGCTCCGGCTCAGACCGAAGATTTTACGCTGGAGCCGACAGCGAGCAACACGTTTGTCGATCCTAACGGGTTGACGTATAACGTCATCAACGAATCGAACGTAGCCGCCGGTGTATCACGCCCGATGACCGCCACTTACCAACGCACGACCGACACATTAACGCTCGACTTGATAACGCCGGCAGTCTCTGAACACGGCGAAGATGTTATCCCGCTCACCACCGAGCCGCCGGGAGACTCAACCAACACGACTATCGCCTATGGGTTGGCCGGGATTGGCACGCTGCTCATTTTAGGGGCCGTCGGCTACTGGTGGTGGAATAGATCCAGAGCTGTGCCAGGCCCGGTTCGCCGGCCGGCGGTGTCATCACGCAGCCGCGCCAAACAGTCGAGCAGCGCTCGAACACCGTCGCGCCAAACCGAAAGCGAAACCGCCGGATTCTGCTACCAATGCGGCACAGCTTTGCGAGCCGACGCCAATTTTTGCCATAAATGTGGAGCCGAACGCCGATAAAACGGTAATTTAAATGTTCTCAACAGAGTGCGACGACACCAACAATTAAATGAGAGGTTGGGATCAATAGTCAGGATTTAGTCTTTCTCTAACCACAGTTCATAATTCTTAATTCCTACTTTCATGGGAGTGCTATGAAAAATATTCGCATCAGTATAGTCATCCTGTTTGGTCTGGTTTTACTATCTCTTGGCTTGAACTTCTATCTCATTTCCCAATTCCTGCGGGTTCAACAGCAAACCCAAAATTTTGCTCAAGAGGCACGCCCTGCCCTCAAGGGGACTCTGGCCGATACCATCACCGACCTGGAAGAGATAAAATCTTCAACGATTGCGTTTAATATTAAAATAGATAATGAATTTCCCTTAGAACTTGAGTTTCCCATCAATGAACGTTTAGAAGTACCCATCAAAACGGTCGTTCCCATCCAAAAAAAGATTAATACCACGGTTGTCATGCCGATTTTTGGGGTTGACGTTCCCGTTGATATCACCGTGCCGGTTGATGTCGAAGTGCCGATTGACCTCACCGTCCCCGTCGTAATCAGCCGCACGATTCCTATCTCCACCGAAGTGCCGATTGATATGGATTTCCCGGTCGCTATCGTGGTCAGCGAAACCGAACTGGCCCCGTACATCGACCACATCAGTGCCGCACTGATACAGTTTGAAGAAACCGCCGACCAATTTTTACAAGGATTGGAATAGAAACGCTTACCTATGGAGACACCCAACACTAACCCGCTTATCGTTGACGCCAAAGATCTCACGAAAAATTTTGGAGGTATCGATGTTGTTCGCGAAGTTGATTTCGAGCTGACTCGAGGCCAAATTTTGGGATTAATTGGCCCCAGCGGCTGCGGCAAAACAACCACGGTTCGGATGCTGGCCGGCATCTATCAGCCAACGTCCGGCTATATCAGTGTCCTTGGCGGCCAACCTTCCAAATTTAAGGCCCATGTAAAAGAGAAAATTGGTTATATGCCCCAGCAGTTTGCTCTCTACCCCGAGCTAACCGTATGGGAAAACCTGAACTTCGCGGCCTCTATCTACGGCATGAATTTGAAGCGCGAGAAACGGTTAAGCGAACTGCTTGAGTTTGTCGATTTGGCCTCCCATAAAAAGAAACTGGCCCGCAATCTCTCAGGCGGGATGAAACGGCGACTCAGTCTGGCCGCAACGTTGGTTCACGACCCCGAACTGCTTTTTCTCGATGAACCAACAGCCGGCATCGACCCGATTCTGCGGCGGCGCTTTTGGGATCATTTCAAAATGCTCCAGCAGCAGGGGCGTACGCTATTTGTAACCACGCAGTACGTTGGCGAGGCGGCTTACTGCGACAGCGTTGGCGTGATGGCTAGCGGACGGCTGCTGCTGGTCGAAACGCCGGATGGGCTGCGCCGCCAAGCTTTTGGCGGTGAAGTCGTCGATCTGTACACCAAAGAGCGCCTCGTCTTCAAAGATTTAAGAAGTCTCCGCAAGCTGCCGTTTGTACAAGATCAGGTCACCCGGCTCAATGACGAGGGCACCGGCCTGCGCCTCATTGTCGATCAAGCCAGCACGGCCATTCCGGCTTTGGTAGAATGGTGTAAATCGGAATACATTACGATTGCCTCCATTGAAGAATATCTGCCTCCCTTTGATGATGTTTTTGTAGAATTGGTCAACAATGCCACCACTAATAACTAATCGCTACCGTTTTCTCATTCGTATCTCAGCCTTTCTGCTGAAGGAAATGCTCGAAATCCTGCGCCAGCCGCTTCTGCTGCTAACGTTGGTCATTGGGCCATTTCTCATTTTGCTTTTTTTCGGCATCGGCTACCGCAACGAAGCCCGCGCCCTGCGCACCATTTTTGTCATTGAAGATAACGACAGTGCCGTATCGCAAAAACTCGATGAATATGCCAATACGCTCGGCCCGCAACTGATTTTTGAAGGCAAAACCGATAACCTGGCCGCAGCCCAGGAAATGCTGCGCCAGGGCGAAGTTGATCTTGTGGCCAAACTGCCGACCGACATCTACAACACCATCCTCAACAATAAGCAAGCGGTCTTTAACCTCTATCACAATGAGATCGATCCCTTCCAAATCGATTACATCAACGTTTTTGGCCGGGTTTACATTAACGAAGTCAACCGTCGCGTGCTGCGCCTGCTCACCACCGAGGGCCAGATCGATCTTTCGCAGGCCCAAGAAACCATCGACGCCGCCCGCGACAGCGCCGATACGCTGCAAGAGCTTTTGCAAAGCTGCGCCGAAACGCTGTCCGAAGCCGGTCGCGGCGAAGAATGTAACAGCCAGACAGCAACGGAATACATGCAAGACCTCAACGAAAAGTTTGATGATCTCAACCGCATCGTTGAGGAAGACCTCAGTTTTCAAGAGTCGCTTCAGCGCGAATTTGGCGAAGGCAGCGACACACACGAAGAAACGGATGACGCCGAATCGCTCCAGCGCATCAGAGATCGCATCAAATCGCTGGAGACCGCGGTTGACGATATCGATAAGTACGAGGCCCAACTGGAAACCCTCACCAACCTCGACGCCGATTTGGCCGGCCTTGAAGACCAGTTGAAAGATTTCCTCAACATCAACCCGTCCATTTTGGTTAGCCCCTTCCGCAGCGAGGTTGAAAGTATCTCCACCGTGCAGTTCAAAGTTAACGACTTCTTTGCCCCGGCTGTCATCGTGCTGCTGCTTCAGCACCTTATTCTCACCTTTGCCGCACTCTCGATGGTACGCGAACGGCAGCTTGGCTCGATGGAGTTATTTTACGTAGCCCCTCTGTCGGCGCTGGAGACGCTCATCGGCAAATATATAAGTTATCTCATTCTGGGTGCAATTTTGGCTGCCATCTTGCTCAGTGTCATTGTTTTTGGTCTCAACGTACCGCTGTTGGGCAGTTGGCTGAACATTGCGCTGGTGGTATTGGCCGTTCTATTCAGTTCGCTGGGCATTGGCTTTATCATCTCGCTCATCTCCCGTACCGATACCCAGGCGGTGCAATATTCAATGATTGTGCTGCTAACCAGTGTTTTCTTCAGCGGTTTCCTCCTGGGCTTAAATACCCTGTGGGAGCCGGTGCGCGTTATTTCATGGTCGCTGCCGGCCACGTACGGCATTCTCTTGCTGCGCGATATTATGCTGAGAGGCGGCGGGCTTAATTGGCCCATCTTTGCCCCGTTACTGGTTTTTGGCGTTGTGCTATTTGGGCTGGCCTGGTGGCTGCTGCGCCGCTCGATGCAGAACATTTAGGAATGGTAGTACTCAAACAAACTATTTTAACACCGATTTGTTAGAACTAGTCATCTATCCAGGTTCGATACTATACAATAGACTGGTGCATTTCAACAGGCTCTATATTATAGTCCTTACTAGTGAACTATACATTCAAAAGAGGAGTGCCTATTACTCTTTAATTTCATAATCATCATTTCAAACCCACCTTCTCTCCATATAATCACTTAAGAAAAACACCTTCAAATTGAAGGTGTCCCGCTCTCCAAAAAACGATTGTCTACCTTACATTTCATATGTTTACCTTCTTCAGCCGTTAAACTGTTCTATTCTTTGTAAGAATCACCTCTATTCTGGTTTTTTGCTTTGTTTTGAGCGAATGAACCAAATAATTTCAAAATAGCCAAGCACGGTTGCTTGGCTCAGGTTCGGTAGCGCATGATAACGGGGATTGTGTTATTCCCTTGATGTAAACCGTTGTCTCTAAATATCCTTTTACTTACCAAAGCCAAGGAGGGCTATTCTATGTCGTAGATGACTTTGAAGAGAAACTAAAATCGCTGCATGTTCATGCGATTTTTTTGCTTTAAACTTGTGAAATTTTACGCAGACCAAATAGGGAGGGAGTAATGATTGTAGACAAGGATAGAGAACTATCAACCACCCTCGCCCGACGAGGCGTCTCGCGGCGAGCATTCTTGAAGTTTTGTGCCGTAGTAACCGGCACGCTGGCTTTACCCCACAGTTACATTCCCCGAGTAGCCAAAGCGCTGGAGCAAGCAGCGAAGCGACCACCGGTCGTCTGGCTGGAATTTCAAGACTGCGCCGGCGACAGCGAGTCGTTCTTGCGAGCCTCGCGACCAACCGCCGGTGATGTCGTGCTTGATGTCATCTCGCTTGATTACCATGAGACCATTATGGCCGCCGCCGGTCACCTGGCTGAAGAAGCCAAGGCCCAAACCGTCGAAGCCGGCGGCCACATTGTGGTCGTTGAAGGCTCGATTCCGTTAAAAGACGATGGCGTTTACTGCTGCATCGGTGGGCGCACAGCCGTCGACATATTAGAGGAAGCAACCCGCAACGCCGCGGCTGTTATCGCCGTGGGCAGTTGTGCGGCCTTTGGAGGGCTGCCCAAAGTTGGCCCCAACCCCACCGGCGCGGTCAGTGTGATGGACCTGGTGAAGCATATTCCGGTCATCAACCTCTCCGGTTGCCCCATGAACGTCGCCAACTTCACAGCGACGGTGGTGCACTACCTGACCTTCGGCGAATTCCCGGCGGTAGACAAGTTAAATCGGCCGTTGTTTGCCCATGGGCAAATTATCCACAACAACTGCGAGCGGCGCGGCCACTTCAACGCCGGACGTTTTGTGCGTGCTTGGGGCGACGAAGGCCATCGCCAGGGCTGGTGCCTCTACCAAATGGGCTGTAAAGGGCCGGTAGCCACCTTCAACTGCCCGCAGTTGGGCTGGAACGACGGTACCAACTGGCCGGTTGCGGCGGGCCACGGCTGTATCGCCTGCGCCGCTCCCGATTTCTTCGAGCGGGCTATCTACGAGCCGGTTAAAATTCAAGAGGCCAACCCACCCGACCAATACCCCACCGTCGAGCAAGCGCCGGAACCAATGTCATCGGGCGCAGCAGCGACAGTCGGCACAGTCGGTGGATTGCTGGTGGGGGCCGGAGCCGCCGCCGCCGTGGCCGCCTCGCGTCGCAATGGAGAGCCGATGGAAGGGGAACGCTCTGAGGAGGCAAGCTAATGGCCGTCAATCGACGAGACTTTCTGAAACTGGCCGGCGCGAGTGTCGGCAGCCTGGTCTTGGCGGCGGGGCATACTGACAAGGCCGCAGCCGAGTCCACGCCCGAAGAAGCCCGCAGTCACCCGTCCATGCTGTACGATACCACGCTGTGCGTCGGCTGTCGCGCTTGCCAAAACGCTTGCCGCAACTGGAACGAAACCCCCAAAGAGCTAAGTCCGGAAGGGTTGTACGATATGCCGACTGACCTTTCGGGTGACACCTGGACGATCATCAAACTGTATGAGGATGAAACGGCTGACGATCCCGATGCTATCGACAACTTTTCATTCATCAAACGCAACTGCATGCACTGTCTCGACCCGGCCTGCGTCTCGGCCTGCACCGTGGGGGCTATGCAAAAGAGTCCAGAGGGGCCGGTTATCTATGATACCGAGCGCTGTTTCGGCTGCCGTTACTGCATGGTTGCCTGTCCGTATGATGTTCCCCGTTACCAATGGGGTTCGACAACGCCACTGGTGCAAAAATGTACCTTCTGCTTCGGCTACGTGCAGCGAGACGGTGGCGTTAATGACAAGAACCGTCTGGCGCAGGGTATGGGGCCAAGCTGTGTTGAAGCCTGCCCCACCGGTGCACTGAGTTGGGGCACCCGCGATGAGATGCTAGAGAAAGCACACACGCGTATCAAAGCCGCGCCCGGTAAATACACCGAAGATCGCGTTTACGGCGAGTATGAGGCCGGCGGCACGCTGCAACTGGTGCTGTCGCACGTACCGTTTGAGAAGCTCGGCCTGCCGACGCTCGACCCGAAACCGCTGCCCAGCCTGACCGACCCGCTCAACTGGTCGGTGCCGGGCATTATCTTGGGCGTTGGCGGTTTGATGAGCGCCATTTACGTCAATCGCAGCAAATATGAACACATGAACAAGGAGGATTAGCATGGCCACCACCACCATGAAATCGAGCAAACAGGCGGTGCTGCCGGTTGGCTCCATCATTCTCTGGATCATCTTGCTCATTGGCGTGTGGGCGGCGGTTGTACGCTACAGCCAGGGTTTAGGCTCAACCAACCTGGCCGACAGCCGCCCGTGGGGCTTGTGGATCGCCTTCGATGTGATGGCCGGCGTCGCGGTCGCTGCCGGCGGCTTTACCCTGGCCGCTGTGGTTTACATCTTCCGCATGAAGCGCTTCTATCCGCTCATCCGGCCCACCTTGTTAACTGCTTACATTGGCTATCTGCTGGCTGCCGGCTCGATTCTGTTCGATCTGGGCCGCCCGGATCGCTTCTACCATCCCTTTTTCTATTGGAACCATCATTCGGTGATGTTTGAGATCGCCTGGAGCGTCATCCTTTATCTCAGCATTTTAACCGTTGAGAACAGCCAGTTGGTGCTGGAGAAATACCGCCTGAAAGGGCTGCTGCGCATCGTGCGTAAGATCACCATTCCGGTGGTCATCGCCGGGATTATCATCTCAACCGCGCACCAGTCGTCGCTGGGCGGGCTGTTTGTGCTGGTTCCCCAAAAAGCCCACCCGCTGTGGTACACGCCGATTCTGCCGGTGCTCTTTTACATTTCGGCGATTACGGTCGGGCTGGCCATGGTTATCGTTGAATCGACGCTGAGTGCCAAAGCCTTTAACCGCCACATCGAGAGCCACCTCCTGAGCGAACTCGGCTCGTGGCTGCCCACGATGTTGAGCCTTTATCTGCTGGTTAATCTGGGCAACCTGGCCTTTAGCGGCAAGCTGGGCTTGATCTTTGAAGGCAGTCTGGCCAGCCTCCTCTATCTGATCGAGATTGGCATCGGCGTGGTGCTGCCGCTTATTCTGCTGTCCTTCGCCTCGGTTAGGCACGATAGCGCCCGGCTGTTTCAGAGTGCGCTGTTAATTGTCTTGGGCGTTGTTCTCAACCGTTTCAACGTGCTGTTCTGGGGGCAAGGCGGCACCTTTTACGCCCCCAACTGGGTTGAGTTTGGCGTGTCGGCCGGGTTGATTTCGCTGGGCATCTTGCTGTACATCTTCGCCGCCAAGAATCTGCCCGTATTTGCCGATCACACCCCCGAACCGGAGCAGCTCACGGAAGAGGCTCCGCTACCGGCAGCGGGGTAGAGGGTTTGTAGAGTTTATGGCGTGTGTAGAGTCTGTAGAGTCTGTAGGAGCGACAAAGCTAGCTTTATCATCCGCGTTGGGATGGTTACGGATGAAAATCCGTAACCCGATACTTACCCGACTTTAGTCGCCCGACCTTGTGCCAATGCCGGATTAAAATCCAATAGTCTCAAATGAGACGGCACCGACAATGAAAATCACCGTAGGACAAACTTACGTTTGTCCCACAAGTCTATTCTCAGAGGAGAAAACCATTATGGCAAAAATCGTAGTAGACCCGGTCACCCGCATAGAAGGCCATCTCCGCATTGAGGTGGAGGTTACCGATGGCGTTATCACCGATGCCTGGTCATCGACCACCATGTGGCGAGGCATTGAAACCATTCTGAAAGGGCGCGATCCCCGTGGCGCGTGGTTGATGACCCAGCGCATTTGCGGCGTTTGCACCACAGTGCATGCCCTGGCTTCGGTGCGGGCCGTAGAAGACGCGCTCGGCATCGAGGTGCCGCCCAACGCGCAGTTGCTGCGCAATATGATCGCCGGTATCCAGTTTGTGCAGGACCATGTCATCCATTTTTATCACCTGCACGCCCTTGACTGGGTTGATATTGTCAATGCCTTAGAAGCCGACCCCGAAGCAACATCGAAGCTGGCCCAATCGACCTCAGACTGGCCGCTGTCGAGTGCCGTTTACTTCAAAGGGGTTCAAGATCGCCTAAAGGCGTTTGTCGGCACCGGCCAGTTGGGGCCGTTTGCCAACGCTTACTGGGGCCACTCGGCCTACAACTTACCGCCGGAAGCCAATTTAATGGCAACGGCCCACTATCTGGAAGCGCTTGATTGGCAGCGCGAGTTCATTAAAGCCCACGCCATTCTGGGGGCCAAGAATCCGCACCTGCAAACCTATCTTGTGGGCGGCATGGCCACCCCCATCGATCCCAACAGCCAGGCGGCCATCAATGCCGACACCATCGCCACGCTGAAAGGCTACTTTGCCAACGCCAAGAAGTTTGTCGAGCAAGTTTACCTGCCCGATGTGCTGGCCGTGGCCCCCTTCTATCTTGATTGGGCCGGCTATGGCGAAGGCATCGGCAACTTTATGACCTACGGTGAGTTCCCCGATGCCAACGGCGACCTGTGGATGCCCGCCGGAATCGTCCTCAACCGCGACCTCGGCACCGTGCTGCCGGTTGAGCAAGAGAAGGTCAGCGAGCATGTGGCCCACTCGTGGTTTAGCTATGCCGATGAAAGCGTGGGGCTGCACCCCTGGCAAGGCGAAACCAACGCCAACTACACCGGGCCAAAGCCGCCCTACGACTTTTTAGAGACAGACAACAAATATACCTGGCTTAAAGCGCCGCGCTACGATGACCAGGTTATGGAAGTTGGCCCTCTGGCGCGGATGATTGTGGGCTACGCCATGGGCCACGAAGGTATCACCAGCACGGTTAATCTGGTGCTCGATAAGTTGGGCGTTGGGCCGGAGGCATTGTACTCAACGTTAGGCCGCATCGCCTCGCGCTGTATCGAAACGGTCTTAATTGCCGACAAGCTCGACAGTTGGATCAACGAGCTGACCGAAAACATCGCCGCCGGCGACATCGCCATTCATAACGGCACCATGTGGAAGCCGGAAAGCTGGCCGGCGGAAGCGCAAGGCTACGGCTGGCACGACGCACCCCGTGGGGCGCTGGGCCACTGGATTCACATCAAAGATCAAAAGATTGAAAATTACCAGTGTGTTGTGCCCAGCACCTGGAACGGCGGCCCCCGCGACGCCAAAGGTCGGCCCGGCCCTTACGAAGCAGCACTCATCGGCACGCCGGTGGCCGATCCGCAAAAACCGCTGGAAGTACTGCGCACCATTCACTCTTTCGATCCGTGTATGGCCTGTGCCGCCCACATTGTAGACGCCACCGGGCAAGAGATTACGCAGGTGAAGGTGATGTAGGGGCAGGCTAAGGCTAAGCAAAAGATGGGAGCGTGGAGTAGGAAGAAGGAAGTAAGAAGTAGGGAGTAGGAAGTAAAGGGGATTTGTGTTACTCCCTACTCCCTGCTCCTTACTTCCCGGTCTGAACACGCAACCGCACGTCCATATAGGGTAGGAAAAATCTGTACAGGGA
Source organism: Anaerolineae bacterium (assembly GCA_020433835.1). The sequence continues at coordinate 10,875 of JAGRBY010000183.1, forward strand.
GAGAGGCAGAGAGCATGACAGTACATGAAGAAAAAATAGATCTTAGAACCAAAACGGTAATCCTGGGCGTGGGCAACATCCTCATGGCTGATGAAGGCATCGGCGTTAGGGTTGTGCAGCGGCTGGAAGAGCAGTACAGGCTGCCGCCCAAGGTGCATGTGGTCGATGGTGGAACGTTGGGCATGGATCTTCTCTTCTATCTGACCGAAGCCCGCAATCTGATCATTGTCGATGCTGTGGAAATGGCCGGCATACCGGGCCAAACGCTGCGGCTAGAGGGCGATGATGTTCCGGCCCGGCTATCGCTGAAGATGTCGCCGCACCAGATGGGGGTACCCGATATGCTCTTTGCCGCCAAACTGCGCGATCTTTACCCGGAGAACGTAGTTTTATTGGGCGTTCAACCGGGGGTATTGGAACCCAGCTTAGAGCTTTCGCCGCCGGTGGCAGCGCAGATCGAAAAACTGATAAGCCGGATTGGCTGGGAACTGGAACAATGGGGCCTAACCCTCGAAAAACGCTAGTTCAGCCTGGTTCCCCTCCACCCACGGTGTGGGGCAACTATCTCCTGGGGCCGTTTGACGATATCAGACGCTTTGTGGTTGGCTCGCTTGGCCCACCGCCGCCAACACGCATCGTTTCCGAAGCAGAGTTGGCCGGCGCACGGGCGATGATCACCTGGGCCAACGGTGATCTACGGCGCTGCACGGTTGAAAACCTCCATACGTGGCATTCGCCGCTGCCGGCAGAGGCTATTTTCGATTGGCTGATGCACTGGCAGCTCTGGCCGCGCTCATCCTTTTTCGCCTGCCCTACCACCGACCAAGATGGAACCGTTTGGTTTGCCTATCGCTGGTATGGCCTGGTGCCGATTGTGAAGATGCGCCTCAAAACAGCCATCAA
>JAGRBY010000184.1 GCA_020433835.1 Anaerolineae bacterium
ATACCAGCCGCGCCCCGGCGGGCCAGCGCGTCATCACGCTCAGCACCCACACCCGGCTGGATGATTGGTGGCAGCTGCTCGAACATGACCGCGATGCCTACGAAGCCCGCAAGCAGGTATATGCCGACCGGCTGCTCACTGCCGCTGCACGCGCCCTACCCACCCTGCGCGAGGCCGCCCAGTTTGTAATGCCCGGCACGCCCGTCACTTTTCAACGCTTTACCCACCGGATCGACGGTTGGGTCGGCGGCTTTCCGCAAACCAGCCTGTTTCGCACCTGGGCACCAAAGCTGGCTCCCCAGCTATGGATGGTCGGCGACAGCATCTTCCCCGGCCAGTCGACGGCAGCGGTGGCGATGGGCGGTCTGCGGGTGGCGGCGGCGGTGCTGCATCATCAGCACGTGCCGTGGCCTGTTCAGCGTGATGGTGTGCTCCGTTCGCCGGGCTGAACCCCTCTTAAAATTACCGTAGGACAAACTTAAGTTTGTCCTACGGTAATTTTATCTCATCTATCGCTGTCACCCCGGTCTATACCTGCCTCCGTTTGGCTAAATGGTTAATCCCTCTACAATATGGTACAGAGAAAGCTTCTATACCGAAATTAGTTTGAAACCAACACTTTTCATCATGTCATGCCCGCACGTTTTAAGCGGGCATCCATTCCACACGACCTATGGATGCCCGCTTAAACCATGCGGGCATGACGCCAAAAGTGCTGGTTTTATTCTGTTTTTAGTATAATCAATGATGAAGAGGTGTTATTGTGAAGCGTACTATAGGGTTGCTTATAACCATCTTACTCTTTACCGTGATGGGGCTGGTCGGCTGCGGGCGCGGCCAAACCAGCGACATCAACGCCATCGGCATCGATCTGAGCGTATCGCCCGACCCACCGGCGGTCGGCCCGGCCACGCTGGTACTCACGCTAACCGACGAGCAGGGCCAGCCTATCTCTGGCGCGGAATTGGAGTTGGAGGGCAATATGAGCCACGCCGGGATGACGCCGGTTTTTTCCCAAGCGCAGGAGGTTGAGCCGGGGCGCTATGAAGCCCCGCTGGAATTTACTATGGGCGGCGACTGGTTTGTTCTCGTCAAAGCCACGCTGCCGGATGGCCGCGCGTTAGAGCGGCAAATCGACGTGCCGGGGGTTAGCGGGGGGATGTGATGCGGTTACAATTCATGGTCGTTGTCGTCTGTGCGCCGCAGGATGAGGTAGAAAATTAGAGCGACGACCAGAAAAAAGCCGCCAAAGAACAAGCTGGTGCCGGGCGTTAGCAGGCCGGGGTTGAGCCAAAGAGCGTTGATAGAGTAAGGCATAAGTGTCTCCTATACTGTAAGCGATGGAGCGTCAAAGTTTACTTTGACCTTACCCAGATGACAAAGCAAGCTTTGTCGCTCCGGGTCGTTGCTCGCCAGATGACGGCCTTCATAAGGCCGTCGGGAGATGTTCTGCTTTTTGACGGGCCGGCAGGTTTCCCCCATAATCAGGCTGCACGACATAATTGCAACCGTTTGCTTCCGGGAGAATATAATGGATCGTTCGCTCGACAAAATTTTTGTGCGAGATTTACTGGTTCGAGGCATTCTGGGCGTCAATGCCGATGAGCGAACCAACAAGCAGGATATACTGGTCAACTTCACCTTGTGGGTCGATACCCGAGCCGCTGGCAGCAGCGATGATATTGCCGACTCGGTTAACTATAAAACCGTAACGAAGGCCATTGTCAAGCACATTGAAGAAGGCCAACCGTTTTTGGTCGAACGGCTGGTGGCCGAACTGGCCCAGCTTTGTCTCGATATTAATGAGCGTGTTCAGGCGGTGGAGATGTCGGTTGAAAAGCCGAGCGCTCTGCGCTTTGCCCGCTCGGTGGGTATCGCTATCTATCGCGAGCGGGGGGAGTAAGTTTGCATTGATTTTTGCTACTTCAACGCCAGGAAGTAAATCCCTCGCGCCCCCACAGCCATCAACTGACGCCCATCCGGGAACCAGGCGCAGTCGGCCAGCGTACCGTCAACGCGCAGCGTGGTGATCGGTTGGCCGTCTGGTATTGTCCAAAGCCGGACTGTACGATCTTTCGAGATCGAGAGCAATTGCCGCCCGTCAGGGCTAAAGGCACATTGAAAAACCAGGGCGGTGTGGCCTTCCAACGTTAGCCGTAAATCTCCTGTTTGGCTGTCCCACACTTTAACCGTTGCGTCATAGGCGGCTGAAGCCACCAGCGTTCCATCGGGGCTAAAAGCACAGCTATGTACCGGCCCGCCGTGCCCCTGCAATGTTAGCACCTCGCGCCGGGCGGCAATGCTCCACACTTTCGCCGTTTGATCAGCCGATGCGGAAACGACGAAGGCCCCGTCTGGGCTAAAGGTGCAGCTATTTACCCCCCGCATATGGCCCGTTAGCGTAAACTGTTCGCTACCGGACGCTGCATCCCACACTTTCATGGTGCTGTCATCCGAGGCTGAGACAACGGTCTTGCCGTCGGGGCTAATGGCGCAATCGTTCACGGCCCACATATGGCCGATGAGGGTAGCGCGTTCGCTGCCGGTTTCGGTATCCCACACCTTTAGCGTGCGGTCCTGCGACGCCGAGACGATAATTGCGCCGTCTCGGCTGATCGCGCAGTCGGTTATCGGGCGCATATGGCCTTTCAACGCCAAGCGCTCACTGCCTGACTCGTAGTCGATGACGCTGAGGCCGTTGCCACTTGTATCGAAAACAACCGTCCGGCCATCGGCGCTTACGGCGCAGCACAGGGCGGCAGAGGTATGGCTCATGCCGGTCGCGCTTTGGGCATTTTCGATGCTGCCGGCCGTGTCCCACAATTTAAGCGTTTTGTCTTGCGAGGCCGTGACAATTAACGCGCCATCGGCGCTGATGGCGCAGCCGGTGACCGAGCGCTGGTGGCCGTCTATCGAAAAAAGCTCCTCATCGGTGGCAGCATCCCAGCCTTTGACAGTTTTGTCGTTCGAGGTCGAGATGATGAAGCGACCGTCGGCGCTGATGGTACAGCTTTCAATCCAGCCGGTATGGCCGTGCAGAGTAAAGCGTTCGCTACCGGTGCGTGTGTCCCACGCTTTGATGTCACCGTCAGGCAGCGATGCTATGACCAGCCCGCCATCGACGCGCATTGCACACCGCAGTAGCGCCGAGTTGGTGGTGGTGAAGGTTAAATTCGCCATCGGGTTGTGTACGTCGAGGTCTTCATAAGCGCGAAGCGTGGTGCGCAGTTGCCCGCTGCGGCCTTCCCACAACTTCACCGTCCCGTCTGACGATGTCGATGCAATCAAGGTGCCGTCGGCGCTAATGGCGCAGCCGGTCACGGCGCGGTCGTGGCCGGTTAAGGTTAGGCGCTCTTGGCCCATATCGGCATCCCACACTTTAAGCGTCTTGTCTTTCGACGCGGTCACGGCGGTGCGACCGTCGGCACTGATGGCACAGCCGAAGATTTGTCCGGCGTGGGCCTTGAGGGAAAAGCGCTCCAGCCCGCTTTCGGTGTCCCAAATTTTAAGCACCCCGTCCCAGGTGGCCGAGATGATAACTGTGCCGTTAGCGCTGATAGCGCAGCTATTGCCCATAATCTTATGACCGCTGAGCGTGTGTAGCTCTTCGCCGGTTTCGGCATCCCACACTTTAAGCTTGGCGTCCTGGCCCATCGACACAATCTTCTCGCCGCCGGCGCTGAGGCTGCATGCTACGACCGCCACGCCATGACCGGCCAGCGTTCGGATAAGGCTGGCATCGGGTAGGTCGGGCAGGCGTCGCGCGGCGGTGAGCAGTGGGCCAGGTAACTGCGTCTCGCCCGCCGTTGCCAGCGGTTCAAGGTTGAGTACATGAGCGACGCGGCTGTGCAGCGTGTTGCCGATTTCGCCCAGTGTGGTGCATTGATTAAGCAGGTGGCCAGCTTGGGAGATGCTTTGATGCAGCCGGATGAGAACGCTATCCTGCGGAGCCGCACGCCGGGCTTCCAGCAAGTCGCCTTCTACTGCGTAAGCGCCCACCAGATGGATTTTTGTTACCAGATAGAGGAGGTCTTTGACGGTATCAACCAACTCGGTGACGCGCCCGGCCCCAACCAGGTGGTGGGTTAGGTGCGCCCACACATATGTTTCGGAATGGGGCAGCTTGGCCCAATCGGGCCGACCGTTATCGCGATGGGGTAGCCCTTGGGCCAAGGCCGTTAGAAACTGATTGTGCAAACCGGCTATGGTGCTCTTTTGCGCCTGGGCCAGGAAGCCACGGACAATTTTATGAAGGGTAATGTAGCCTATGTTCGGTTCGAAGTGGGCCAGCAGCGAGAGCTGCGACAGCCGTTCGCACAGCGCCTCGACGCTTAAATCCCCGTGGCCGGAGGTGGCCTGCCACAGCTTTTCCAGCACATCAAACGGGATGTTGACCTCATCGGGGAAGATGACCAGCTCGGTAAAGCAGGTGTACTCGGCCTGGTTGAGCCGCTCCAGGCTGAGGCCCAGCGTTTGGCCCACAGCCTGATCGCGGGCGGCGGCGTTGTGAATATCAAAGGCGGTCAGGCCGCGCTTATCGAGCGCCTTATTGACGTAGTTGAGGGCCGCATCCAGCGATTGGTTGGCCTTGTAAATCCGGTCGCGCAGGGTGCCGTTTGTAAGTTTAATGAGAAGGGGCCAATGCCCTAACCGCTGTGCCAAATGTTGAAACGCGGTTAACGAGCCATCCGGCAGTTTGGCCCGCAGCAGCCCCACGGCTTCACTCGTCGTCATGTCGGCCACTTCGATTTTATTGGTACGAGGCGGCAGCGCCGCCACGTTACGGGTGGTAATGAGGCGGGTGCAGTGGGAGCCGCCCTTCAGGAAGGGTGCCAGATGGTTTACGTTCCACACATCATCGAGCACCATCAAAATATCGCGGTCGGCCAAAAGCTGCACCAGACGGGTCTGGGCTTCGTCTACGGTAGCAAAGCAGGGACGCTCGCCGGATAGCACTTCGACTAAATCGACAACCCGGCTGGTGAGGTCGCCGGGGTTCTGCCCCAGCGTAACCCAGACCACCCCGTCATCATAGGCGGCCCGAATATCCTCATCGTGGCAGACGGCCTTGCCCAGAACCGTCTTGCCATACCCACCCGTACCGTACAGCCCCACAATATCAGCCGAAGGGTTGCCCTGACCATCAAGCAGACAGCGCTCGATGTGGGCCAGTTGTGCAACGCGCGGAACAAAGTCATCGGTCACCTCTTCGGCCATAAACGGCACGCGCGGTGTCTCGCAGCTTTGGTTTAAGTCTTCCACCAGCCTCGCCCATTCCTGGTCGAGATGGTAAAAGCGGCTATCGCGCAGCCAGCGGGGCAGCGTCTTAAAATCAACCGGAGTGGCACCCCAAACCGGATAGACACACACGCCGCGCTGCCGGGCATACGTCCACTCTTTTTTGACCACGTCCGACAGCATTGCCGCCGGGGTGACGATGAGCACCATAAACTCCACCTGGTCGAGGGCATCGACAATTTGCAGCCACCAGTCGCGCCCGCCCTCCATTTTGACCCGGTCTTGCCAAACGGGGATGCCTTCCTGTTCAAGCCGGTTGGTCAGGTCGCGGGCCAGATATTCGGCATCCTTGCGGGCGTAGGAGATAAAAACGCGAGGAGGTAGCTCAGACACATCCGGGCTTGATGACGTCGCGCCCGCCGCCTTGACATCGGTGGAGTCTGGGGCTGATGAGGTAAAGGCTTGTTCGGCCTCAAAGTGGGCAAGCAGGGTATCGACGGCAGCCGCCAGTTCGCTGTCCTGGGCCAGTTCCGCTTGCAGTTCGCGGGCCGCTTGCGAAAGGTCATCGGCCATGCTCTGCACGCTGCGCAGCACGTATTTGGCTCGGCTACCTAACAGTTGGTTAACCGCTTCGATGGCGTCCAGATCGAACTCTTGAACCGATTGGCGCAGCGGCCACAGAATGCCGGCAGCCAGCAGCGCGTGCTTGAAGGGAGGCTCATCAAGCGCGGTCACTGTCTCGGTTAAGCTAGCCAGTACTTCATTTACCTGGGTACGCCACGTATCGAGAAAAGCCATAGTCTTTATCCTGGAATGAAATGGTTACTGGTATGATAGCCGAACTTGACTTAATATCCAAGAATTTAAGGGTCTTAATAGCTTTGGGTTAGTTACGGAGTGAACCGCAAGGGGCGGATGCGAACGGGTTGGGCTAAGCCGCTCCGCGCTGTAGGACAAACTTAAGTTTGTCCTACAAGTTTATTTCCAGAAGAGGCTACCGCTGGTAGCACAGGAAATACGTACCGGCACTGCTGACCGCTATAATGGAAGAAGCATCAGCCGAACAGGCACAGTCGAGCAGCGGTTCATCAACAAAGAGGGTGGTGAGGCAGGCCCCGGTGCGGGCGTTCCAGACCTTGACGCTTTTGTCGCGCGACACCGAGACGATGGTCGCTCCGTCGGCGCTGATGGCACAGCCGGTGACGGTCATCTCGTGGCCTGGCAGGGTAAACCGCTCTTGATGGCGGCGGGTGTCCCACACTTTGAGCGTTTGGTCATACGATGCGGAGACGATGGTGGCTCCGTCGGCGCTGATGGCGCAGTTGTTGACCCAGGCGGTATGGCCGGTTAGCACTGCCACTTTATCGCCAGTGGTGGGGTGCCACAGAATAAGTGAGCTATCGCCGGAAGCCGAAACGAGCGTTTGCCCATCGTGGCTGAGGGCGCAGGCGTTGACGCCCCGCTTGTGGCCGACCAGCGTCAGCCGTTCTGCGCCGGTATGGCCGTCCCAGACTTTGAGGGTTTCGTCATCGGAGGCCGAGACCACGGTCGTGCCGTCGGCATTGAGGGCGCAGCCGTTGACCGACCATTTATGGCCGGTTAGCTTCCAGTGATGGGTTAGGTTGGCCATATCCCAGACGATAATGCTTTGATCTTGCGACGATGAAACAAGGGCGTTGCCTTGGGGGCAAAGCTGGCAGTCGTTGATTTTGTGGGTGTGGCCTTTGAGCACGCCTATTTCACGCTGTTCGGGGAAGTTCCAAATATGCAGGATTTTATCGGTGGTGGCCGAAACCGCCACCCGGCCGTTGGCGTCGATGGTGCAACTGTTGGCCCCCAGTTGATGACCGGCCTGGGCCAGATGGGCTGTTTGGCCGCGACAGTCCCACACTTTCAGCGTTTGATCGTCTGCCGCCGAGATGAGCGTCGCGCCATCGAGCGTTAAGGCGCAACTATTGATGGTGCGGCTGTGGTCGGCAAAGGCGGCCAGTTCCTGGGTGGAGACCGTGTCCCACACTTTGAGTACGTTGCTGCTTAAGGCGCAGGCCAGCCGCGAGCCATCGGCGCTGAGAGCGCAATCGTTGGCACCGTGTTTATCGGGGGTGAAGGTCATCCGCTCTTTCCCGCTCGCCACATCCCACACCGTTACAGTTCCGCCCGATGAGGTGGCGGCGACAACCACGCCATCGGCGCAAATTGTGCAGTTGAAGTTGATGTCGCGCTGCGAGAGAAAGGTCAGCTGATCGAGGCCGGTGCTGCGGAAGCGAATTTGGGCTGAAAAATGCTCTTGCCCGCTGCGGGCGTCCCACACTTTAAGCTCGCCGTCATTGGAGATGGATGCCACGGTGCCGCCGTCGGCGCTGACATCGCAGCAGGTGACGCTGCGCTGGTGGTTTGCAAAGGTGAATTGCGCCGTGCCGGTTTTGGCGTCCCAGACCTTGACTGTTTTGTCTTTGGCCGTTGTCACGATAACCGTGGCATCGGCGTTGATAGCACAACTCAGAATACTAACCGTGTGGGCTGGCCACCGCTTTTTGACGGTCTTGGCCGCCACATCAACCACTCCCAGTTGCCCATTATTAAGTGCGTAGACGACGGTGCTGCCGTCGCCGCTGATGTCGCAGTCCCATATTTCCGCTTCGGTGATGGGCAGTTGAAAGCATTTATCACCGGAGTGGGTATCCCACACAAACAGATTGCCATCCTTACCGGCAGAGACCAGCCTCGCGCCGTTGCTGCTAACGGCGCACGCTAAGATACCGGCTTCGTGGCCGCGCAGCGTCCGAATAAGGGTCGAGTCGGGCAAATCGGGCAAGGCACACAGCGCCGTAAGCCGGGGCCGGGGTAGATGGGGACCGGCGGCGGCCAGAATGTCGGCCATCTCCGGTAGATGGATCAGGCGGCTGTGCAGCGTGTTGGCAATATCGCCCAGCGTGTGGCAGCGGGCCAGCATATGGCTAGCCTGCGACAGGGTGCGGCGCAGCACAATTAAAACAGCATCGTTGGGCGTAATCGCTTCAGCCTGGAGCAGATCGCTTTCGGCGTAATAGACCCCGCGAGCTTTGATTTTGTTGATTAGGTAGCGAAAGTCTTTAGCCGTAGCCAGCAGTTCGTCCGTGCGACCGGCCTGCTCTAAGTGGTAGAAGAGGTGAGTCCACAGGTAGGTGTCGGCCTGCGGCGTATCGACCCAGGGCGTGGTGTAGGCATCGAGCCACTGTTGGTGCAGCTCGACCAGGTTGGCTATCTTTTGGAAACGCAGGTAGCTGTGCATCGACTTGTGGAGCCGGATGTAGCGACGGGTCAGATCGAATTGGGCCAGCAGCGATAGTTCGTAGAAACGGGCGCACAGTTCCTCGGTGTCGAAGTCGTCGAGATCGCCGGTTGCGCCCCACAGCTTCTCCAAAACGGCCAGGGGAATGTTGATGTCGCTGGGGAAAATCGCCAGTTCGTTGTAGCGCACCCGCTCGGTGGCATTGAGCAATCCCAAACTTAGGTCGAGCGTTTGCCCCACGGCCCGCCGCCGCCCTGCCGAATGGGCAACGTCGAAGGCGGTTAGCCCCTGGCTGTCGAGCGCCTGGTTGGCGTAGCGCAGCGCCGCCGGCAGCGAGTCGCCCTGATTGTGGACGCGGTCGCGCAGCGTGCCGTTGGTTAAGCGCAGCAGCAGCGGCCATTCGCCCAGCCGTTGGGCCAACCGCCGCCGCTCGACAAGATAACCATCGGGCAAATCGTAGCCCAACACCATCGCCGCTTCATCGCGCTGCATCGGCCCGATTTTGATGGTTTCAACCTCCAGCGGCAGGGTTTCGGCATTGCGGGTGGTGATAATGCGGGCACAGCGGTTGCCGCCCTGCAAAAAGGGCTTGAGGTGGGCCGCATTCCAGACATCGTCGATGACCAGCAGAATGTCGCGGTCGGCCAGCAGTTCGTTAAAGCGCACCAGCGCGGCATCGAGGCTGGTGAAGCCGGGGCGGCTGCCGCTCAACACCTCAATCAGATCGATGATGTAGCGGCTCAAATCGCCGGGGGTTTCGCCCAGCGTCACCCACAGGATGCCGTTGTCGAACACCTGCCGGATGTTTTCATCGTGGCACAGCGCCGCCGCCAGCATGGTTTTACCGTAGCCGCTGGCCCCCACCAAAGCGACCGTGCTGGGCAGCCCTTCATCCCGTTCGCGGTCAAAAATATGGCCGAGCGCTTGCTCGAACTCGACAGGCCGGGCGACGTAATGAGGCGGCAGGTCTTCCACCATAAAGGGAATGCGAGGGATGGCGCAGGTGCCTCTGACATCGTTGAGCAGCTTGGGCCACTCTAGGTTGAGGTTGTAGAAATGCACCTGGCGAATCCAGCGCGGCAGCAGGCCAAAGTCAAGGTCGCCGGCTTTGAAGACGGGGTAAATGCAGACTGCTTGCTGGCGAGCGTAGCGCCATAAACGACGCACCAGGTCGGACGTAAGGGCCGTGCGGCTCATGGCCAGCACCAGAAAATCGACCTGGTCGAGGGCCTGGGTAACTTCCTGCCACCAGGTGCGTTCGCCCTCAAGCGGGGCCAGGTCGCGCCAGGTGACGATGCCCTCAGTACGAAAGCGCTGGTAGATTTCGTCGGCTAAAGTTTGCGCGTCTTCCTTTAAAGAGAAGACAAAGACGCGCGGCGGTTTGGTCGGTGTGGGTGGGTCGGGGGCCGGAGAGGGAGCCGCCGCCGAACGGGCCTGAACGGCTAACTGCTTGGCGAAGGCGGTGAAGGCATCGAAATGGATGACGAACGGGTTGAGGGCTTTGCCCATCTCGCCGCGCCGCACGCTCTGCGCCAGCAGCTCTTGGGCGACCATGAGCGGATCGTCGCCCCAATCTTGAACCATGCGCAAGACGAGCTTGGCCTGCGCACCGGCGATTTCGTTCACGCAGGCGATGGCCTCAAAATCGAAATCGCGGATGGGCTGGCGAACGGGCCAAAAGATACCCACGATCAGCAGCTCATATTTGAGATCAACCTCTTTATTCGCGGCGGCGAGTTTAGCGCAAGCTATCAGGGATTGCTCGATTTGCGCTCGCCATTGCTCGGAAAAGCTCATGATCCTCTCCTGAGATGGTTGGTCGGTTTGATGGTGAAATTGTACTGCAAGGACGGCAAGATTGCAATCAAACTTTATGTCTAAGTACTGGCAAAGCCGGGTTGTTATCCCACCATAATTTATGTTATAATTTTCTACACTAATCACCTTGCCGCATTGCCCTATATATAATGAAGAGTCTGACAGTCTCACTTGAGACGACACCGGAAATGAAAACCACCGTAGGACAAACTTAAGTTTGCCGTAGGTGCAAATCTTATTTTCAAGGGAGGAGCGACAAAGCTTGCTTTGTCATAACGGTACGAGCAAAGTAAACTTTGATGCTCCAGACTTTTATTGCTAGAGGAGGTTCCGTATGACCGTACAAACCAGCCCCGATGAAGTGATGCCGACCGACCCGGAAGTAACACCCCCGCCGCCGCCTGCCGATGCGATTCCGGCCCCGATAGAAACAAGCCTCACGCCACGGCGCATTACTTTTCCTAATAAAAACAGTGCCGTCGTTGTTACGCCTCCGCCGCAAGCGGAAGCCTCTGAGATTTTAGCGGCCCTGAATCTTGAGAATCCCAGCGCCGTATTGGTGGTGGTGGGCGATACCCAAGGGCTGGACGAAACCGCCCATGCCCAACTGGTTCAGCTTTTTAGCCGGGGTGTGGCCCGCGCCGCGGCCAGCACCAACGCCGTTATTATTGATGGTGGCCGTAACAGCGGCATTATGGCTCTAACCGGCAAAAGTGTAGCCGACCGGGGCTATCAGTCGCCGCTGGTCGGGGTTGCGCCGGCCGGCAAAATCATCGAGCCGGGCGCGACGGCCTCCGGCGCTGACAATGGTCGCGAACCGCTCGATCCGCACCACACCTATTTTGTGTTAACCGATGGCCGCCAATGGGGCGACGAAAACGATGTTATGTTTGAGTTAGCCGAAACGCTGGGCAAAGAGGTTCCGGTGATTATGGTCTTGGTCAACGGCTCCGACTTCACCACAGATCAGGTTATTCGGGCCATACGCAACAACTGGCCGGTCATCGTCATCAAAGGCAGCGGCGGTCTGGCCGATAATATTGCTTCTCTGCGCCAAATGCGGCCGGGTTTTATTCCCGATGCCGATTTGGCCGAAATTATTATCGACGGCAATCTCCACATTTTTCAGCTCGATGGGGCTATCGGGGCGTTTGAGCGATTGTTGGAACAGCTTGCCAGCAACCGCGAGGGCGAAGGGATGGAAACCCTGGAGCTGGCCTGGAAGATGTTTGCGATGTATGATGCCAACGCCAACCGCCAACAAGATTCGTACAATCGCGGGCAAACCTGGGCTTTAATTCTGGGCGTAGTGGGAACACTGTTGGTTTTAATTCAAAAACAGATGGAGCTATCCGGCGATCCTCTGGCCGAGACCGTAGCCGAACAGATGTTAAAGTTTGTTATTCT
>JAGRBY010000185.1 GCA_020433835.1 Anaerolineae bacterium
AGCCGTTAACATCGGAAAGGTAATTAAGGTTCCTCCTCCGGCCAAGGCATTTACAGCTCCACCGGCGACGGCAGCTAATCCCACAAGTAAAAAATCGAACCAACTTGTCATTGTAAGTTTTATCCTAAAAGTAATAGTTTACCATCTATTCAACAGTAGACCCATACGACAAACGAGCAAAGCCAAGGCGATGCTAAAGCAGAGAAACAAAAAAGCAAACATTCTGAGATACCGTTTGGCCTAATTTTAGCCTTTACTCGGTGGCAAACTCTCTACGGCTGAACAATTATAGTTTTTGTGAAAAAAAGCACATTAAAAGAGGGTACGTATTATGGGGCAAGTGTATGTGGCTGTCAACCTAACGCCAGCGTCTTAGTCCGTTTCGCCCAACAACCCCATCTTCATCGCCTGTGTCACGGCTTCGGTGCGGTTGGTGACGTTAAGCTTACCCAAAATATTGCCTACGTGAATTTTGACCGTTCGCTCAACGATATGAAGTTCTTTCGCAATATCTTTATTGCGTGCTCCTCGGCCAAGGAGGCGTAAAACTTCCAATTCGCGAGGGGTCAATTTTGGGTCATCAGATCCGTGCTGCTTTAATTTAACATCGCTATCATCCTGAGCCATGGTCTGCTCAACCATATTGGAAAAGTGATCGAGAATTCGAGCTGCAACGGTTGGATTAAGCAGCGACTCGCCTCGATGAGCGGCCCTAATCGCCTCAATAAGGCGATCGGGGGGAGCATCTTTAAGCAAGAAGCCCCGTGCTCCTGCCGCAATACCGTTATAAATATCTTCGTCATCGGCAAACGTGGTCAGGATAATAAGTTGAATGTTAGGGTATTTGGCATTAATGCGTCTTATCGCCTCAACACCGCCTATACCCGGCATCCTCAAATCCATGAGGATAACATCCGGCTGATTTTCGCGGGCAAAATCAACCGCAGCTTCCCCATTTTCGGCCTCACCGATCACCTCGATGTCATCTTCGAGGTCAATAATCGATCCCAGCCCCCGTCGAACAATAGGATGGTCATCCGCTATTAAAACTTTTATGGCTTGGCTCATTTGGAAATCACGACCTTTATCTGTGTACCGCCGTTAGCCGGCGCATCGAAATAAACCTGTCCGCCCATCAACCCTACCCGCTCCCGGATGCCAACCAACCCCAACCCCCCAATACGGGCCGGATGTCTGTCTGATCCGTTGGTTGCATGGGCAGCTTGCTTTTGCTGCCTCGATCTTTCTAGCCCAATACCGTTATCAACTATAGTGAGCGTCACCGTTTTTGGCTCGAAGGCCAGGGTAACCTCAACCTTGGAGGCTTGGGCGTGCTTTTTGATATTGGTCATCGCTTCCTGGGCAATACGATATAAATTCTGCTCGGTACCGGCATCAAGCGCTGTGGGATAGCCTTCCAGAACAAATTTACCTTCTAAACCGGTTTCGTTTTTGAAACGCTCAACCTGCTGGGCTATGGCCTGATCGAGCGTTAGGCTTTCTAAAACCGTGGGCCGGAGATTAAAGACAGAGCGTCGGGCTTCCTGCAAGCTCGATTGGGCTAACTCGCGGGCCTCACGCAAGCTAAGAAGCGCTTTTTGCGTATTTTTTACGCTAAGCCGCTCTGCTGCCTGAAGTTGAATGAGAATCCCGGTAAAACCTTGCGCCAGCGTGTCGTGAATTTCACGGGCCATGCGGTTACGTTCTTCAAAAACAGCGGCCTCACGGCTGCGCCGGTAGAGGCGCGCATTAACCACAGCAATGGCAATCTGATTGCCGATGGCTTGCAGCAGTTCTACTTCAGTTTCGGAAAAGGTTGATTCCGTGCGGCTGGCAATACCTAGCACCCCTGTAATATCCGCTTTGGCCAAAAGCGGAGCCGCGGCCAAACATTGCCACCCTTCATAGCTAAAAAGCGGATCATCCGGCCACTGGTTCTGATAGAGATGGGCATCTTCTAATAACAGCGGGTCGCCACTTTCAACAACCTGCCAAATAAGACCCTGGCCGGGATAGATAGTCTGCTGCTCCATCTGTTCTGCCAAACCGGCGGGCAACCCACGCTGAACACGCAACCGTAAAAAATCTTCCGATTGGCGCTGTAAATAGATCCAGCAGGCATCGACGGGCATGACCTCAAATACAGAGTCCATGGCGTTGTTGAGAACGTCATCAATATCCAAAGATTGGCTCACCGTGTAGCCAACCGCATTGAGGGCGCTTAAAAACTGAACACGCTGTTGAAGCTGGGCGTCAGTTAGACTAAAGAGCGTTGCATGCTCTAGGGCAATGGCGGCATGGTTAGCAAAGCTGGCTGCCAAATTAACTTCTTGCTCGGTGAAAAAATGTTCCTCGTCTCGGTAGATGGTCAAGGCAGCGGGCAGCACATGGGGGGCGATGAGCGGAATGACCAAAAGTGATTGATACCCCTCGGCTTGAGCCAGCGGCAAGAGATTGGCAAAGCTAGGGTCAAGTTCAATATTGGGCACCTGGACAGGTTGTCCGGTTGATATCGCCCGATAGGCCGGAAATCTTTTGGTTGTATCCGTCAGTTCCAGGCGCGAGACATAGTTCTGGCTTAGTCCTCGGCTGGCTCGAATTCGCAACTCAGCATGCGTCTCATCAGTTATCAACAGCGCGCATTGGCGCACATTAAAAAGACGGCGAACTTCATCGAGAATAGCATTAATAACTTGGTCGGTATCCAGTGAGGAAGCGACAACGGTACTGGTTTTGTTAAGTGTGGTGAGTTCTACTAAGCGCTGCCGAATACTTTGCTCCGTTCGCAGCAGCGTACGGGCCAGCCGACCAATCTGATCGGGTCGCTCCGAAAGCGGCTCGATAGTTTCGGGAATCAACTCAACCCCCGAAATCTGCTGCCCTACGCTTTCGCCATAACGGGTTAACTGGGCCAAGGGGTTAAAAACGCGATTTGAGAAGGCATACCAAAACAAAATCGCCCCGGCCCCAAAGATGAGCAAGGCAATAAGCAACCCTTGTTGAAAGCGCTTAAGCGAGGCAAACGCCAGCCGAGTGGGATGGCGAACAATAACACCCCAGTTTGCGGTTGGCATAGGGGTGTAGTTATAAAGCCAGGTTTCACCTTCGCTCTCATCGGTGAATTCCCCTTCTTCGCCGGCCAAAACGGCCTTTAGCACGGTTGAACTATCATCAGCAAAATCCGTCAGCAGCTTGTCGGGATTAGAGTGGGCAATAATCTGCCCAGCAGAATCGACAATAATTATATCGATTTTCTCGCTTTCCGGACGTTTCTCGCTGATTTGAACCAGCGTTTCGGTCAGCCGTTGTAGCTCAAGATTAACACCCACCACACCATCAAACTCACCATGTTTGTAGACCGGCATTACGCTGGTAATAACCGGTCGATCCGTTGTGGGCGAGATACGTCCTTTTGAAAAGACGTGATGGCCGGTGGTCATGGCATCTTGGAAATAGTCTCTATAGGAAAAATCGGTGCCGATTGTCGATCCGGGGCTAGAGGGATAATGGTATAGCATAGTCCCGTCTTTGGTTAGCCGATATAATAGGTTAACATCCTGGCGTGCAATAGCGCCTGCTGAAAAGGCCTCGGCCATGCGCTCAGGTTCGGCTTCGATAACGGCGGGAAGTTTAGCATAAGCAATGGCGGCTTCCTTGGCTAACCGAAGGAGCGAATCGGTCTCCAAAGCAATAGCCCGAGCCAAGCTCAAATCAGCCGCCGAAACTTCCTCGCGCAGCCGCTCACTTTCAACCGAGTAAAAAAACAGGGCTAAAGCAAATATTGGGCCCACAAAAAGAAGGTATAGGGCTAACAATTGTAACTGTAAGTCGGTCTTGCTGCGTTCTTTCACACTCATCGTGAAAACCCCTAGCCTCATTTGCTGTAGGGTTACTGAATATTGCTTCGAGAAACTCTCTATGTTTTATAAGCGAGGGTCGTCTCTCTATAAAAGAGAGGCAGTTGTCTTAATCTTTCCAAAACGAGATTATGGAAAAGGTTGAAGTCCATTTTGTAGGTGATTATATGGAATAAACGGGCTTGATAGCATTTTAGAAAGCAAGTATACCACAAGATTACGTAAATTATGAAAATGTGTCAAAAAATCACGCTGTTAAAGAACAACACTACCTTTGCACTTTAAAGAATGATGGCCAGAAACCAGGGTTTTGATACCGCATTGTTACCTTTTTGTGGCCAAAAGCGCTCTTTTTAACGCTAAAAACCCTGGTTTCTAAAAAAGTGCAAACATAGTAAGAACAAAAATCATTCAACTTTAAATTGATCGGTCAAACTTCTCAATATTTTTATATTATGTTATAATTTTATGTGAAATGTTTATGTCATCTTACCATAGTATATTTTGATAAAACAAATGGGAGACGCTGATGAAACCAAACGCTTTCCGGTACTTGGTAGCTATCGCCACGTTGGTACTTTTGATACTAACCGGAGGTGCGGCTGTGCTGGCTCAAGGGCCAGAAACAGTCATCATTACTTCACCGGCAGACGGGGGAACGGTATCTGGTATTGTAGAGGTTACCGGTGTTATCGATTTTCCGGACTTTGTTAAGTACGAGATATTTCTAAAGACCGGTGATAACTCTATGTGGGGGGCCACAGTTTACGCTCCCGTAATTAACGGTATTCTGGCCAGACTCGATACGCGAACCGTACCAGACGGTAGTTACCAAATTGTAGTCAGAACCGTACACAGCGACCTTAACTATGATGAGGTTTTTGGCCCTATCTTTACCGTTAAAAACGATTTGGGGGCACCTCTGGCTCATCCTGAGGTTCAGTCTAGCCCACTGTATACCCCTTATGCCGGAGCATTGGCTCGCATACAAAACTGTAGTGGGGTCGATTTAGAGTTCGATTACACCAGCCCTGATGGTTTTTGCAGCGCCGATGATCTGTGGATTATGCCCAAAGCTCAAGATGCTACCGTTTGTACAACGGTTGATGTATTGCTCATCCCCTGTGAATACCGGGGCACTGCCTGGGGCTCTGGCGAGCCGAAAGCCAGAACATACAGTTTCGAGGCCGAACATGGTAAAATTTATGAGCTTAACTATGCCGGGGGTGTAAATCTCTTTATTAACGAAACCCCTGGTGACGAACGGGCTGCCACCGACGCTGGTGATCTTGAGGTGGGTGATCCCGCCCGCGATCAGGCCATTGCCGATGCGCGTGCCTCCGTTGGTCTTCCACAATTAGAAGCAGCAGCGACAACCACCGGTGAGTCGATGCTGCCGGTTTCTGGCCGATCAGCTGCCAGTGCCGGATTGCCCATCGTTTTAGCTGCGGCAGCACTTATTGGGTTGATGGTTATAGGTGGGTTTGTGGCTATCCGCCGAGGCCGATCTGTAGCGTAGACAAAGCGTCTTTTATGATTACAAAAAAAACCACGCCGCAAAAATGGCGTGGTTTTTTATTTTATCTTAACTCAAGTTGCTACCCATCAGCAGATGAAGTAAGTTTCACCGCAAAGACGCCAAGTTCGCCAAGTTTTTATAAAAAATCTTCGTGTTCTTTGCGTCTTTGCGGTTCAATTAGGTTGTTTGGCCTAAAGGTGGCAACTTGGGTTATCTCATATACTTTTCGTAAAATAAATCTATCAGGCCACACATTACTCTAAATAATCAAGATTAGTCAGGTAAAGCACAGGCACTTTATCACAATGTATCAGAAAACAGTATACCCCCCAGCCCGATAATAACCCCCAAATGCAGCAACCACTGGCCAACGATTAAAAAGGATAGAAAAGGCACAAATTGAGCAATAAAGCTAATAATAACCAATATTAGCCCAATAATCACGGGTAACCCTTTAATTAGCGCCAGCTTGTCAAGCATTGCGAGGTCTCCTTTAGAATTTTATGAAGTTAGGTACGCACTGAATGTAGTCGAAATGGCTCGACAAGTTCTACTAAATGTTTAGGGACATGAACGGTGATGCGGGTTCCATCCGGCTCGTGAGATTCTTCTTCAACAATAGCGTGCTCATAAAGGGTTGAAACCACATCGCCTCGACTGTATGGGATGAGCAGGGTTACAGTTCTTCGCACAGACTGCAAAATACCCTCAACACGCATAAGCAAATTGTCGATACCGTAACCGGTAACGGCACTTACAGCCACACTGTTAGGATACTCGGCTAACATTTCTGTAACTTGCTCCGGGTCCTCGAGCCGATCAACCTTGTTGAGAGCAACCAATTGGGGAATTTTATCCGCGCCCAGATCCGCCAGTGTCTCATCAACCACCGCCGCCTGCATTTCAGCGTTTGGATGGGTGATATCAACCACGTGTAAAATCAGGTCGGCCTCAACAATCTCCTCTAATGTTGCTCGAAATGCGGCCACCAAATTGGTCGGCAATTTCTGAATAAAACCAACTGTATCGCTAAACAGAACGGCATTTTTGCTGGGCAGCATCACCTGGCGTGTAGTAGGATCGAGCGTAGCAAAAAGCTGATCAGCGGCTAAAACATTGGCCTGGGCCAATTTGTTAAGCAGCGTACTTTTGCCGGCGTTAGTATAGCCTACAATCGCCACCACCGGAACACCCGACCGCTTGCGCTGCTGCCGATGCCGTGCCCGATGAGCCCGCACTTTCTCCAGTTCGCTTTTTAAATGCGCTATACGATGATTGATCTCCCGGCGGTCAACCTCAAGCTGGGTTTCACCAGGGCCACGCACCCCAACACCCCCGGTAGAACCTCCAGCCCGACCCCCAGCCTGGCGAGCCAGGTGAGTCCACATTCGGGTTAAACGCGGCAAGCGGTACTCGTACTGAGCCAGTTCAACCTGCAATTGACCCTCGCGGGTTTGGGCGTGACGCGCAAAGATATCTAAAATAAGCGCAGTGCGATCTAGTACCTTCACTTGTAGACGTTTCTCGAGTTCACGCTGCTGCCGGGGGCTGAGTTCGTCGTCAAACAAAAAAACGTCGATACCTAACTCATCGCGATAGGTGATCAACTCTTCAATCTTGCCTGAACCAATCATAGTGCCGGCATTAATACTGTCTAAACGTTGGTAGGTTCCACCTTCCACCTGTAAACCGGCCGTATCAGCCAGAGCAGCCAATTCCTCTAGCGAGTCTTCAACGTTAAATGTACCATTTTCGCGGGATGGCCGTTTTAACTCAGCCCCCACTACAAAAGCATGTTCAACGGGTGACTTGGTAGAGATGAGTTGATTTTGTCTTGAAATAGATTATCTCCTTACTATGTTAGGCGCAGTGGTAAAGGTGACAGTCACTTATTGATCATAAATCAGCGTTGGATTAGCCCAAATAGGTCGATTTAAGGCAGCCAAGTGACTGTCACCTGGCTTTTGCGTAAGTCCTGTAAAATTAGTTATGGTCATGATACACGCAATAAACAAGAAGAGCAATACCCTTTTGGTCACTTTTTACTCATTCGATTGGGTTTTTCTTAACGTTACATCGCCCGCTAGAATAGTCTCGATCGAGCCATTAGGCTGCTCAACACGCAGTGCTCCATTGTCATCAACGCCAAGCATAATGCCCTCCCACTGCTCATCAGAAGAGACATTGGTAACTGTTACCGGCTGCCCTTTACCCACCAAGCGCACCTGCCAATCGTGGTGAGGCGACTCGCCACGTTTGAGCGCTTCGTAACGCTGCTCGATGTTTTCAAGGCAGCGCTGTAAAATTGGCAGGCGCAGCGCGGCGGTATCGCGCCCTAACAACATCGACAGGCTGGTGGCAGTTTGCGCCAGGGATAATCCGCTGTCGGCTTGTGGCTGGGTATCTTGGCTAAAGTCAAGGTTAACATTCAGTCCCAACCCAACTACAACCCAATCGAGCTGGCTGCCTTCCAACTCTAATTCGCTCAAAATACCGCACAGTTTTTGCCCGTTTTCGGAGACAAGATCGTTTGGCCATTTGAGTTTAATCGTTAAATCAGTTACGTATTCGACAGCTTCAGCCAGAGCCAAAGCGCAGATCATTGTTAGCCGTTGGGTCTGTATTGGGGCTAAAAAGCCGCCTGGTCTAAACAGCAGCGAGAATAACAAGCTAGATCCTGCCGGGGCATTCCAACTGCGTTTCAGCCGCCCCCGTCCCACAAACTGCTCATCAGCCACATACAAAAAGCCTTCAGGCGCGCCAGAGCGAGCCAAACTTTTGAGTTCAGTATTGGTCGAACCGGTCTGTTCCATATACAGTACCGACTGCCCAAAAACACGGGTTTTGAGTTGATGACGAATGGCGTCGCCAGAAAGATGGATCATTTGCTTCGACTCCTGAGTTTAGGGTATAGTACGTTTACAGGTTGATTGTTGGCAAATTTTTCATCGGCAAAATGATTAACAAGGCAAAAAATTCATCCGTCAAATTTCCGGCGCTGCCGGAGAAACTTTTCAACCCTATCCGGTTACCTTGGATAATAACAAGTCCGGCTATTGGCGTGGGGCTGTATTTGGCGTTATTGGTTATTGTCGATCGGCACAACGCGCTAGATGCCTTTTTTTCGAGCGGCGAGTGGTGGTACTACAGTATGCTTCCCCCAGCCATGATCACCTATTTTCTTTTTGTTCGACCGCTTTCGCTGCGATTGCTTCATAACACGCTTGAACAATTTCGTCCTCTTATCCCTTCTCCCAAAACCTATGATCGTTTGGTAACAGATGTGCGTATCCTCAAACCGCATTGGGAATGGATCTTTTTCGGCCTGGGTGCCATTGCGGGCTGGCTCATCATCCGCCCCTGGGAAAATGATATCCCTGAGCTGGTTGTCTACAATTTTATAGCGCTGGGGCTTATGTTTGGTCTCGTTGGCTGGACAATGTACAGCAGCCTGGCCACCAGTCGATCGCTGTCGCTGTTGCAGGAGCAGGTTCGGCAGATAAACATCCTCGGAGCACGAGCTATTCCTTCTTTGGCCCGCTGGGGGGTTACAACTGCTTTGTTTTTTATTGGGGCCATGATTGTTGTTGCTGTGTTTGTACCCTTTCAATCGTTTTTTGCCCCGGAAGTCCTGATCTTTAACGGCATCGTGCTGTTAGTTATCATGCTTATCTTTTTAAGAACCGGCCTATCAACCGAGTTTATGGCCCAATTTCGTATTATCCGGGCAATTACCGTATTTGCAATGGCCCTGCTGATTGGTACTTTGGGCTATCATCGTCTGGAAGGCTGGCCGCTGATGGATGGACTATATATGACGGTTATTACGATGACCACCATCGGTTACGGCGAAATTGGCCCGCTTAGCCAGATAGGCCGCATATTTACCATATTTCTGGGGTTGGCTTCGGTGGGTATTGGCGGCTACGCCATTTCGACTATTGCGGCTTTTATGATGGAGGGTGATTTTCAACGTCTTTTTGAAGGAACGCGCATGGATAAACAGATTGCCCAATTGCATGATCATATTATCTTGTGCGGTATTGGTCGGGTTGGCATGCAGATAGCCGCCGAACTATACCGATCTCAAACTGCCTTTGTGGTGGTTGACCAAAATCATGAGGAACTGGAGCGTTTGAGGCGGCTAGGCGACATTTTGTATGTACGAGGCGATGCCACCCGCGATGACACCTTACGGCTGGCAGGCATCGAGCGGGCCAAAGGCATGATTGCCGCATTAAGTGATGACAAGGAAAATTCTTTTGTTGTGCTGAGCGGGCGTTCGCTCAACGCCAATTTGCGTATCGTAGCTCGCCTGGTTGAAGAAGAAAATGCCGAAAAGCTGCGCCGGGTGGGGGCCGATGAGGTGGTCTCGCCCAATGCTATCGGTGGTGTTCGTATGGCCTCGATGATGGTTCGTCCGGCGGTGATTGAGTTTTTCGATGAAGTGCTTAACGTCTCCGGCCAAAAACTGGGTCTAGAGGAAGTGCAAATTACCGCCCGCTCGGCCTTAAACGGTAAAACGCTGCGGGAAGCGGCTATTGGTCGCGAAGTGGGACTGTTGGTGGTGGCTATTCGGTCGCACGACAGCAAATATCAGTTTAACCCTAGTGCTCAAACGAAACTGAGCAGCGGCGATATCCTGATTGTTATCGGCACGCCGGAGCAGTTAGCCGCGCTACGCAAAATTAATTCAAATTCATAACTCAGTCTTCTATTTCATCGGGGTGAAGCCGTTTAGCCAACAAACGAAGTTGGCCGGGGCTAACCGGTTTGAGAAGCACCAACGTGGCTTTATCGCGCAAGTTATCGGCCAAACGCGCATCGGCTGTGGCGATAATAACGTGCGTTTCGGCAAATGTGGGTGTTTCCATAATATAATCCAGAATCTGTTTGCCGGGAACATGAGGAATATGCAGGTCTAACACCACTATGGCAGGAACAGCCTCCGCAAGACGTTGCATGGCCGTTTGTCCGTCAGTAATAATTTCCGGCTCAAATTTGGCTGTTTTCAGGGCAATAGAAAAAATCGTGGCCAGATCGTCTTCATCTTCAATAATGAGTGCCAAGGGGTGATTCATTATTCACCTATTTTCTCTACTAATTGTAAAGGAAGTATAACGGTAAAGGTACTGCCCTGTCCAATCTTGCTGTCGAGATAAATTTTACCGTTCATTTGGTTTACAAGCTGTTTTGTAATAGATAAGCCTAGTCCTGTCCCCCCGTGCCGGCGCGTCTCTGAGCCGTCAATTTGACGAAACGGTTCAAAGATATAGGCATGCGCTTCGGCAGGGATACCCGGACCTGTATCGATAACCTGTATAGTCCACTGCGACGGCGATGGACTATAAAGGCGAATTTGCACCTCCCCGGCCTCGGTAAACTTAATAGCGTTGCCGGTTAAATTGACAATAATCTGTTGTAGGCGATCTTTGTCGCCATATAATCTAAGCGGCATCGTGTCATCAATATCAAATAAGAGCCGGAGACCTTTCTTATGGGCCAAAACGCTCATCTTTGTGTCGATTTCGGCCAGCCAGGCTTTTACCGGAAACCATTTCGGGTGTAAAGCAATATCATCAGACTCATAATGGGATTGATCGAGCAAATCATTGACCATATTGGTGAGATAGTTGGTGCTGTTGATAATCTTGTAGGTTATCTGCTGCTGCTGATTGGACATCGCCCCAAAAATACCATCATGGAGATATTCACTATAGCCTAAAATAGTGCCTAAAGGTGTGCGCAATTCGTGGCTGACTTTGGCTAAGAGTTCGCTCTTAAGGCGGCTGGCTTCCAGGGCTTGGTCACGGGCCGTGGCCAAACTTTCTTGGGCTTGCTTCCGCTCCAAAATTTCCGCTTCAAGCTGTTGATTGGTTTTTTCTAGCTCGCGTGTTTTCTGTAAAATGGAATTGGTCATCCCAACATAGAGCGAATAACCTAAGGCCATCGAACCTAACATGGTTTCATCCTGTTTACGCAGAATTCGAAAGCCAAATAACATTGCGCCAACTTGCTCATCGCCCATTTGAATGGGTGCTGATAAAATAGCGACCGGGTTATTTTCTATAATCCATGGCGTTAAAGGGCAACTGCTTGACTCCTCCCGCAGTTGTTTAAACCACTGAACACCGTTGGTTTGCAGAGCTTGACCAACAAAGTTATTTTCTATTTTATAAACCGTACCTTCCGGTTCATAAAAGTTACCCCGCTCAAGCCGTCCTACGATCTTAAAGCTGTCTTGCTCCACACGCATTAAAACGCACATGCATTTAGCCGGAACAACCCAGCGCGAATTACGGCACACGCAAGCCCAAAAATGCTCAAGGCACGCTT